>JANXSA010000237.1 GCA_025352915.1 Rhodospirillales bacterium
CGCAAAAAAAAACACCCCGCCGGCAGCGCACATGCACGTCATAATTGTTACGATATCGTTTTTATTTCAACCCTGGCCATGCCAACCACCATCCGCCATCATCGCCGCTCACCGAACGGGCCAACCACGTGAACCGCGAAAACCTCATCATGGTCTGCACCTGCGAAATGTCCGGCCGCGTCCGCGGCAAGGGCTTCCCCGCCCGCGAGCTGCCCTCACGCATGACCAGGGGCGTCGGCTGGGTCCCCACCAACGCCATGATCAACGCCTTCTCGAAAATCCCCGCCACCCCCTTCGGCACCGGCGGCGACCTGATCCTGGTGCCCGACCCCACCACCGAAACCAACGTCGATTTCGCCGACGGCTCCGCCCACGAGCACTTCTTCCTCGGCGACCTGCGCCACCTCGACGGCACCCCCTGGGCGCTCTGCCCGCGCGACTTCCTCCGCCGCGCCCTGACTGCGCTGAAAGAAGAAACCGGCCTCACCCTGCTCGCCGCCTTCGAACACGAATTCACCTATACCGGCGTCGAGGAGCGCCCCGGCAACCCCTATTCGCTCGACGCCTTCCGCCGCCAAGGCATCTTCGCCGAAGCCTTCATCGCCGCCCTGCGCAATGCCGGCTGCGAACCCGACAGCTTCATGGCCGAATACGGCGCCCGCCAATACGAGTTCACCGTCGACCCCGCCGAAGGCCTCCGCGCCGCCGACCGCGCCATCATCGCCCGCGAAATGGCCCGCGCCACCGCCCACCGCCTCGGTCACCAGGCCCTCTTCACCCCCATCATCGACCCCGAAGGCGTCGGCAACGGCGTCCACATCCACTTCAGCTTCCGAAATGCCAATGGCGACCCCGTGATGCACGACCCCGCCGACAAGCTCGGCCTGTCACCAACCGCCCAACACTTCGCCGCCGGCATCCTCCACCACCAACCCGCCCTCTGCGCCCTCACCGCCCCGGCCACCATCTCCTACATCCGCCTGCGCCCCAACCGCTGGGCCCCCACCCACGCCATCCTGGAAACCCAAGACCGAGCCGCCGCCCTGCGCATCTGCCCCACCCTGCCCGGCCCCAACATCGCCCGCCAGTTCAACGTCGAATACCGCGTCGCCGACGCCGCCGCCTCGCCGTACATCGCCCTCGCTGCCATAGTCTGGGCCGGGCTCGACGGCATCCGAAACCAACGCCCAATCCCCACCGAAGGCCCCGCTTTGCCCGCCACCCTCGAACAAGCCCTCGACGCGCTGGAAGCCAATACCGCCGCAAGCGACTGGATGGGCGAGGTCCACCACAACGCCTACCTGATGCACAAGCGCGGCGAAGCTGCTGCCATGACCAGCCTCACCGAAGCCGAACAATGCGCCCGCTACGCCCAAACCTACTGAGGATCAGATGACCCACCCCACCACCCGCGACCTCCCCGTCGAACCCGCCCACACCACCCTGCTGTTCATCGACGTCCAGAACTACTGCGCACGCCGCGACGGCACCGAATACAAGGACGTCCCGCCCGCCGAATTCGCCGAGAAATACAACTGGTTCTTCGACCAGATGGAACAGCGCATCGTCCCCAACATGCAACGCCTGCAAGCCGCCTGCCGCAAGGCCGGCATCGAGGTGATGTACACCGTCATCCGCAACCTCACCCAGGACGGCCGCGACCGCTCGCTCGACTACAAGATCACCGGCTTCAGCGTCCCCCCCGACAGCTGGGAAGGCCAAGTACTGGACGCCATCAAGCCCGCCCCCGACGAGATGGTGATTCCAAAAACCTCATCGAACGTCTTCGTCTCCACCAACATCGACTACGTACTGCGCAACCTGTCCACCAAATACCTGGTCATCTCCGGCATCGTCACCGACCAGTGCATCGCGACGGCCGCCACCACCGCCTGCGACCTCGGCTACCTCGTGACCCTGATCACCGATTCCTGCGCCACCTACACGCAACAGCGCCACGACTTCACCCTGCAAGCCATAAAGGGCTATTGTCGCCAGCGCACCACCGACGAATTCCTCCACGAAATCGCCTAGGCGGCCGCAATCATCGCCCGCACCCGCGCCGGATCGGTCACGGTATGGCGATACTCCCGCCCGGGATCATCGCCCCCCATCGCCAACGCCGGATTGCGATAGCGCATCGCACTCGCCACCACCGCCGGCGCCGAGAAATGCAGCTCCATCAACCCGGCCTCGCGCCGGACCCGCCCGATCGTATCAACCCCAAGATCACCACACCCCAGGATCACAATCCGCCCCGCCGCCTGACGCACCAACTGCCCAAGCAGCTCAACCCCATCGATCCCGCTCACCTGCTGCCCACTGGTCAACACCCGATCGACCCCGCACCGGACCAACGCCTCCAACGCCTCGACCGGATCAGCCGTCATGTCGAACGCTCGATGCACCGTCACCGATAACGGCCGCGCCGCCTCGGCCAACGCCCGCGTCCGCCCCTCGTCAATCGTTCCCTCCGCTGTCAAGCACCCGAACACCACCCCCGCCGCCCCGCTCGAACGCAAGGCCCCGACATCATCCAGCATTGAAGCGAACTCGCGCGCCGAGTACAGAAAATCCCCACCCCGCGGCCGCACCATCACCATCACCATCACGGGAACGCCAACCGCCGCCACCGCTGCGCGCACCGTGCCCATGCTCGGCGTGATCCCGCCCTCGATCAGGCTGGCGCACAACTCGATCCGATCCGCCCCGCCCTCGGCCGCCGCGACCGCCCCATCGACGCCTTCGACGCAGACCTCAATCAACATCAGCCGACCACGCCCGCCACCGCCAGGATCGCCGTCAATCCGGCCGCCATGCCGCGCACCGAATTTTCCTTCTCCACATCGATCCACTCGCCCAGCGAGTGCCCGCGCCCACCCGTTCCGCCCGAGCCGATCTTCACCGCGGGAATGCCCAGGCTCATCGGGATGTTGGCGTCGGTCGAGGAATAGACATGCCGCGGCGTAATGCCATGTGCCGTCAGCGCCGCCGTGCAATGGCGCACGATATCGCTGTCCACCGCCGTACTGCCCGCCGGCCGGTCGCCGATCAGCTTGGCCTCGACGGTGATCTCGCCCTCGGCGGTCGATCGCGCATGGTTCTCGGCTGCCGCCGCCTGTTGCACGATCGCCAGAAAACGCTGCTCCAACCGATCCAGTTCCGACGGCGCCTCGGACCGCAGATCGACCTCCACCCACACTTCATTGGGGATCGAATTGACCGAGGTGCCGCCGCCGAACACGCTGGCGCTGAACGTCGTCTTCGGCTTGGCCGGCACCGAAATCCGCGAAAGCTCCAGCATCGCCTGGCTCATCGCAAACGCCGGACTCACCAGCCCGAACGCGCCGAAACTGTGCCCGCCCGGTCCGCGGAAGGTCGCACGATAGCGCTTCGATCCCACGCCGCCGACCACCAGCCCTTCCATGTCGGGCGAGTCCACGGTGAAGAAAGCCTTGATGCGGTCTTTATACTTTCCCTCGGTGAACAGATGGCGGACGCCACGCAAATCGCCCAACCCCTCCTCACCGACATCGCCCACAAACAGGATGTCGCTGTTCGTCCGCACCCCCGCCGCATCGAGTGCCCGCATGTAGGCCAGCAACACCGCCAGGCTGCGCGTGTCGTCGCCCACGCCTGGCGCGAACAACTTCGTTCCTTCCCGCCGCACCGTCACATCGGTGCCGGCCGGGAATACCGTATCCAGATGCGCCGCCACCACGATCAGCGGCCCGTTGCCCGCCCCGCGCCGCAGGCCCATCGCGTTGCCGATGCCGTCGAGCTCGACATCCTCCAGCCCATGGGCGCGCAGCATCTCCAGATAATGCGCCGCCTTGGGGCCTTCGGCGAAGGGCGGTGCTGGAATCTCGGTCAGGGTGACGATATCGGCCACCGTCCGATCGTGTTCGGCGTCCAGCAGGTCTACGATCTTGCGATACGCGGGGCTCTGCATGATCTCGGCAACACTCACCGGTTCAGTTCCTTGGCCATCTCGTCAATGCCGCCCAGGGTCAACGGGAACATCCGGTTCTCGATCGACTTGCGGATCATCGAGATCGACATGGCGTGGTCCCAGGCATTGCGCGGCCGCGGGTTCAGCCAGGCGTGGCGGCGGAAATGCGACGTCAACCGCTGCAACCACACCGCCCCCGGCTCCTCGTTCCAATGCTCCACGCTGCCGCCGGGGTGGCTGACCTCATAGGGCGACATCGAGGCATCGCCGACGAAGATCGCCTTGTAGTCCGGGCCATACTTGCGCATCACCTCCTCGGTCGGCGTCATGTTGTCGTTGCGCCGCCGATTGGTCTTCCACACGCGCTCATAGATACAATTGTGGAAGTAGAAATACTCCAGGTGCTTGAACTCGCCGCGCGCCGCGCTGAACAGCTCCTCGCACACCCGCACATGCTCATCCATCGAGCCGCCGATATCCAGGAACAGCAGCACCTTCACCGTGTTATGCCGCTCCGGCACCATCTGCAAATCGAGATAGCCGGCATTGTTCGCCGTCGTGCGGATGGTCGCCGGAATATCCAACTCGGTCGGCGTGCCCTGGCGCGCAAACCGGCGCAACCGGCGCAGCGCCAGCTTGATGTTGCGCGTGCCCAACTCGACGGTATCATCAAGGTCCTTGAATTCCCGCTTGTCCCAGACCTTGATCGCCCGCCGGTTGCGGCCTTCCTGCTGGCCGATGCGCACGCCCTCGGGATTGGCGCCATTGTTGCCGAAGGGCGAGGTGCCGCCGGTCCCGATCCATTTCGAGCCGCCCTGGTGCCGCCCCTTCTGCTCCTCAAGCAACTCCTGCAGCCGCTTCATCAGCGCCTCCAGCCCGCCGAGTTTTTCGATTTTGTCCATCTCCTCCGGCGAGAGGAACTTCTCGGCCAGGCTCCTCAGCCACTCCTCCGGCAGGTTCTGGATCGCCATGCCCTCGGGCGGTTCCAGGCCTTTGAACACCTCGCCGAACACCCGATCGAAACGGTCGAGATGGCGCTCGTCCTTCACCAGGGTGGCGCGGCAGAGATAGTAGAAATCATCGATGGAGTAGTCGGCGACGCCGGCCTTCATGGCGCCCATCAGGGTCAGGTATTCAGTGACCGAGGCCGGCAAACCCGCCGTGCGAAGCGCCAGAACAAACGAAGCGAACATCAGCGCCTCCCAAGGAAGGCCAGGGCTCTGCCCTGGACCCGCCAGGGGCCGAGCCCCTGGACCTCATTCTAAAGTATTGAGGGTCCAGGGGGCTCGGCCCCCTGGTGGGGTCCGGGGCAAAGCCCCGGCTTGCCTTACCCTCGACGCGACAAGAAAGCCAAGCGCTCGAACAGATGCACGTCCTGTTCGTTCTTCAGCAGCGCCCCATGCAGCGGCGGGATCACCA
>JANXSA010000253.1 GCA_025352915.1 Rhodospirillales bacterium
AAGAAGATCTACGAGAACGAGTTTGGCACCCCCGGCGGCGAGCCCTACGGTTCGCTGATCGGCGACTACGAATGGTCCAACCATCCGGACGACGTCGAGACGCTGCGCCTGGTCTCCAACATCGCCGCCGGCGCCTTCGCCCCCTTCGTCTCGGCCGCTGGTGCCCAGATGTTCGGCTTCAACGACTGGACCGAACTGTCCAAGCCGCGCGACCTCGCCAAGATCTTCGAGACCCAGGAATACGCCAAGTGGCGCAGCTTCCGCGAGAGCGAGGATGCCCGCTTCGTCTCCCTCGTCCTGCCGCGGGTGATCGCCCGCCTGCCGTACGGTGCCGCCACCAAGCCGATCGAGGAATTCGGCTATGAGGAGGCGCCGTACGACGAGAACGGCGCCGCCCTGCCGATGAACCATCAGCAGTATTGCTGGATGAACGCCGCCTACACGATGGGCGTGCGCATGACCGCGGCTTTCGCCACTTCCGGCTTCTGTGTCGCCATCCGCGGCGCCGAGGGCGGCGGCAAGGTCGAGGGCCTGCCGAACCACGTCTTCACCTCCGATGACGGCGACATGGACGCCAAGTGCCCGACCGAGATCGGCATCACCGACCGGCGCGAGTTCGAGCTGTCCAACCAGGGCTTCCTGCCGCTCTGCCACTACAAGAACACCGATTACGCCGTGTTCTTCGGCGCCCAGACGGTGCAGAAGCCGAAGAAATACGACCGCCCGGAAGCCACCGCCAACGCCGCCATCTCGGCCCGCCTGCCCTACATCATGGCCAGCAGCCGCTTCGCCCACTACCTGAAGGTGATGGCGCGCGACAAGATCGGCAGCTTCATGGAGGCCAGCGATTGCGAGGCCTGGCTGAACCGCTGGATCGGCAACTATGTCAATTCCAACGAGAATGCCGGCCAGGAATCCAAGGCGAAGTATCCGCTGCGCGAGGCGACCATCGAGGTGAAGGAAATCCCGGGCAAGCCCGGCTCCTACAACGCCGTCGCCTATCTGCGGCCCTGGCTGCAGATGGAAGAGCTGACGACCAGCCTGCGCATGGTCGCCCGCATTCCGCAGAAGGCCTGATCCCAACCCGGCACCGACGCAATGCCTGTGCCGGAGGAGGATCGAACGATCAACATGCCCGCCGGGTCGCCAGCCCCGGCGGGTTCGTTGTTTCCTGACGCCCCCATGCCTGAAGCCCCAATGCCTGAGGCCCCAATGCCTGAAGCGGGCGCGCTGCGCGATGCCGTCCTGTCCGGCCGCTTCTTCTCCGCCCGCCACCGCACGGAGGCCGACGTGCTGGCAGCCTTCCTCGCCGGCTCCGCCACCCCGCTCGTCGCCTGGTTCGGCGGCACCCTGGCCCGCAAATTGGCGCGCGACCCGGCTGCCATACGCGGCGCGCTGGACCGCGACATCGCCGCGATCGACGCGCTCCTGTCCGCCCAGGTTGACGCCATCCTGCACGCCCCCCGCCTGCGCAAGCTTGAGGGTTCCTGGCGCGGCCTCGCCTGGCTGGTCGAGCCGATCGACCCGTCGAACCGCATCAAGGTCAAGGTCCTGAACGCCGCCTGGAGCGAGGTGGCGCGCGACCTCGAACGCGCCGCCGAGTTCGACCAGAGCCACATGTTCCGCAAGATCTACGAGGAGGAATTCGGCACCCCCGGCGGCGAGCCCTACGGCTTGCTGGTCATCGACCACGAGGTCCGCCACCGCCCCTCCGCCGCCGCCCCCACCGACGACGTCACCGTGCTCAAGCTGCTCGCCTCGGTGGCCGCCGCCGCCTTCACCCCCACCGTCCTGGCGGCAGCACCGGAACTGCTGGAACTCGACAGCTTCGCCGACCTGGCCGGCGTGCAGGACCCATCCGCTTCGATGCGCAGCGCCGAATACGCGCGCTGGCGCGGCCTGTTCAGCCAGGACGACATCCGCTTCCTCGCCGTCACCCTGCCGCGCGTGCTCGCCCGCCCGCCCTGGGACGACGACGACCTGCGCGCCGGACGCTGGCGCTACCGCGAATACGCCCCCGATGCGGCCAGCCGCGTCTGGTCCAACGCCGGCTACGCCTTCGCCTCCACCGTGGTGCGCGCCTTCGCCGCCTTCACCTGGCCGGCCGACGTACGCGGCCTGGAAACCGACCAGCGCGCCGGCGGCCTGGTCGACGGCCTCGTGCCCGAACCCTTCGGCACCGACCGCCACGATGTCTGGGTGCGCCCGTCGCTGGAACTGGTGCTGACCGACCGGCAGGAGCGCTCGCTGGTCGATGCCGGGATGATGCCGCTCTCGGCCATCCCCTTCGCCGAGGAGGCAGTGTTCGGCGCGGTGCGCAGCCTGCAATTGCCCGCCCAATACCAGGGCCCGAACGCCCAGGCCGCCGCCGCCAATGCCCG
>JANXSA010000271.1 GCA_025352915.1 Rhodospirillales bacterium
TTATAAGGGTCCAGGGGGCTTGGCCCCTTGGCGGGTCTGGGCGGAGCCCAGCGTTTCTACCCTGCGCTCTGCGCCCCCCGCACCAGCGTCCCCGGCAGCGCCCCGGTCGCCTGGCCATCGCGGTACGTCACCTGCCCCGCCTTGATCGTGGCAGTATAGCCGCGCGCCTGTTGCAGCAGTCGGCGCCCGCCGGCCGGCAGGTCGAATTTCATCACCGGGCGCTCAAAGCCGAGCTTGGCAAAGTCGATGATATTCACATCGGCTTTCAACCCGGGCTTCAGCACCCCGCGGTCATGCAACCCCACGGCATGGGCGGTATCCGATGTCTGCCGCCGCACCAGTTCCTCGATCGGCAGCCGCCCGGTGGCCCGGTCGCGGCCCCAATGGGTCAACAGGTAGGTCGGGAAGCTGGCGTCGGAAATGAACCCCACATGCGCCCCGCCATCGGACAACCCGACCAGGGTGTTCTTGTGCGCCAGCATCTCCTCAACCGGGGCGAGGGTGAAGTCGGCGAAGTTGGTCAACGCGGCAAAGATGAAGTTGGAGCCATCGCCCTCGGTCAACAGGTCATAGGCCAATGCGGCCGGCGTCATGCCGCGGGTCGCGGCCTGGGCGGCGATCGACGAGGCTTCGGCGGGCTCGTAGTCCGGCGGATCGCCAAACGGGAACATCCGAGTATAGCCGAGCCGGGTGATGAGCGGGAAGTTGCTGCCGGCAACCGGGTCCTCGCTCAGGATCTGCGCCCGCGTGGCGGGATCGCGCATCGCCGCCGCCCGCGCATCGGCCGGCAAATGCGCCAGCGCCTTGTAGGCCGGCGTACCCGAGAACGGATTCTGACTGCCCAGCAGGCCCAGCAGGATGCCGATCGGGCGCGGCGGGAAGACCGGGCGGATGTTCAGGCCGTCGGCCGCCGCCTGGTCGGACAATTCCAGCAGCTTCAGCCAGTCGGTGGTCCGGTCATGGCGTTGCGACAACGAGAACACCAGCGGCCGGCCAGACGCCTCCACCACCCGGCGCATCATCGCGAACTCGCCTTCCAGGTCCGGATGCCAATCGCTGACCAGCTCCAACATGCCGGCCCCGGCGGCCTTCAGCCCCATGGCAATGCCGAGCAATTCCTGCTCCTGCGCCCGCAGCGTCGGGGTCGGGTCGCCGGCCAGGGTCTTGTGGCTGATCGTGCGCGAGGTGGTGAAGCCGAAAGCGCCGGCCCGCATGGCTTCGGTGGCGAGGTCGCGCATCTGAGCGATATCGGCCTGGGTGGCGTTTTCAAGTTGCATCGCCCGCTCGCCCATCACGTAAACCCGCAGGGCGGCGTGCGGCAGTTGGGCGCAGATATCGATGTCGCGCGGGCGGGCCTCAAGCGCGGTCAGGTATTCTGGGAAGGTCTCCCAGCTCCATTTGAGCCCTTCGTGCAGGGCGGGGGCGGGGATGTCCTCCACCCCTTCCATCAGCTCGATCAGCTTGTCGCGGTCGCCCAGCCGCACCGGCGCGAAGCCAACGCCGCAATTGCCCATCACGGCGGTGGTCACACCGTGCCAGGCCGAGGGCTGCATGTGGCTGTCCCACACCGCCTGGCCGTCATAATGGGTGTGGATATCGACGAAGCCGGGGGTGACCAGCTTGCCCTTGGCATCGATCTCCTCCGCCCCGCGCCCGGCGATCGTGCCGATGGCGGAAATCTTGCCGCCGCTGATGGCAATATCGGCCGCGAAGCCAGGCTTGCCGGTGCCGTCGATCACTGTGCCGTTGCGAATAACCAGGTCAGGCGTGGCGGACATGGCGTGAACCCCCAGGATTTGTTGGCAGAGATTAACCACGACCAGCGATTTGCGCCAGAGCGGGCAAGTGCGGGCGGCATCCGCACCGCCGCGGTCACATCCCGCTCCGATAGCGTTGCGTCAGGTAATTCGGGAGGCTCCGCGAATCCGGTTCGGCCAGGATCGGCGGCGTGACACCCCGATGGAACTCGCCGTTCTCTGCCGGCACCACATGGACACCTGGCATTAACGGCTCCGGCGTATCCTCCGCGGATGACGCGCATGATCCGTACCGTGGCGTTCGTCCTGACCGCCACGTTGCTTTTGGGCTCCCTGGCCGTGCGCGCCCAGTCGCGAGGCTGTGTCGAGCGCCCGGTGGGGCCTGCGGTCGACGGCGCCGCACTGGGCACGATGCCGCAACTCGCTCCTGCCGCACCGGGACCGGCGCATGGCCGCGGCATGGTGGCGATGCCGCAGATGCCGTCGATGGGCACCGAATGCATCGCGGTGATGCCGCCGGTACGCGATGTCCTGCGCGGCGAACCGGCCGCGGCCGGGGGGCTGTTGCGGGACACAACGCCGGGCCGCCAGCGATAGGCACGGCTAACGGACCGCTGCAAGGGCGGCGCGGATGCCGGGGTCGAGCAGGGCGGCGAGCTCGCCCTGGTGGTCATAGGCCGGCATCAGACGGTCGAGCAGCGGATCGCGGCTTGTGGCCGGGTGGAAATACAGCTCGATGTCGCCGGGGGGGAGTACGTCCAGCAGGCGGCGGACGCGGCCGGTGGTCATGCCACCGCTCCAGGCCAGGCCGAAGACGGCGTCCGGGGCAGAGAGGCCGGCGTGGCGGAGTTGTGAGCGGAGGAGACGGGACCATTGGTAGAGCGCCTGGCCGGTGGGCGAGCCGAGTTTGGCCATCACGCCGGGGGGTTCGGCGGGGACGCGGACGCGCTTCAGGCCGTGATGGCGGCCGGCTTGGATCAGCAGCTGGCCGACGGTGGGGTGGAGATGCATGTGTTTATGGGCGTCGGCGTGAGCGAGGGGCAGGCCGGTGGCGGCGAAGGCTGCGAACTGGGCGGTGATCTCGGCGGCCAGTTGGCGGCGGACATGGGGGAGGAAGAAGTAGCGTAGGCCGAGGTGGAGTTGGCCCGCAGGGAACCAGCCGGTGGCGTCGACCAAGGTGGGGATTTCCGCCGGTGGCAGGATGGCGGGGCCTTCGATGACGACCAAGTGGAGGCCGATTTTCAGGTTCGGTAGCCGGCGGGCACGGGCGATGGCGTCGGCGGCGGCGGGGCCGGCGACCATCAGGCTGGCGGCGGTGAGGACGCCGTCGCGATGGGCTCGTTCGACGGCTTCGTTGACCGCTTCGGACAGGCCGAAATCGTCGGCGGTCAGGGTGACCCGGCTCATCGGCGCGGCATGTCCAGCACGGCACCACGCCAGCGGACGCGGCGTCCGGTGTAGGCGGCAACCACGAGGCCGAGGGACAGGAGATCGCGCAGGGGTAGCAGGGCGGCCGGCACGGGCGTGGCCGGGCGGAGAGCGCGGTCGATGCCTCGGCCGGCCATGACGCGGGTGGCCCAGGCCAGGGCCAATAGGGCGGCGGCCCAGTCCTGGCCGGACAAGGCCAGCGCGAGGATGGCCCAGGCGATGGGGTATTGGATGGCGGACAGGGCGAAGGCGGCGGGGACGAGGGCGCAGATGGTTCGGGCCCAGCGGAGTTCGTGGCTGAGCAGGTCGGACAGGCGGGTTTCGGCGACGGTGGTGGACGGGATGGTGGCGGCCAGGGCGACGGTCAGGCCTTGGGCGCGGACGAGGCGGCCGAGTTCGTTGTCGTCGGCGAGGTGGTTGGACAGGGCCGGGAGGCCGCCGATGGCCGCGAGGGTTTCGGCACGCAGGGCCATGGTGGCACCGAGGCAATCCTGGCGGCCGATGGCGCGGGCGAGCAGGGCACCGGGCAAGAAAGTGTGGGTGATGGCGGTGCAGCCGAGAAATTCGGGCACGCCGATGGCGGCGGCGCGGCCGGTGTAGAGGGTGGTGACCAGGCCCATGCCGGGTTGGGCGAGGGTGGCGACGACGGAACGGAGCCAGTCCGGGGCGGCGTGGATGTCGCTGTCGGCGATGACCAGGATTTCGGCGGATGGGGTGGCGGCGAGCATGTTGATGAGGTTGGCGACCTTGTGGTTGCTCCCGTGCGGGGTGGGGTCGATGACCAGGGTCAGGTTGGGGAAGCGGGCTTGCAGGCGGTGGACGACCGGAATGGCGGTGTCGGTGGAATCCTGGACGCCGCAGACGATGCGCAGATTGGGGTAGTCCTGGGTGCAGGCGGATTCCAGGGCCTGTTCGAGCAGGGGTTCGTCGCCGTGCAGGGGTTTGAGCAGGAGGACGGGAGGGAATTCGGTGGGTTCGGGGGGTGGTTGGATGCGGGTGAAGCGGCGGACGGCGAGCCAGCCGGCGAGGCATTGGGCGATGCCGGCCACAGCGAGGAGGCCGGTCAAGTACGCGGCGAGGATCAGGGCTTGCTCCCGGCGGCGAGGCGTTCGGCGCGGTCACGCAGGCTGGCGAGCAGCGGGGCGGGGTCGCCGGCGGCGAGGAGGCCGCGGAAATCCGAGCGTTGGACGGCGACGCGGCTGATGGTTCCGTTGAGCAGGATGTCGATGGCGCGCCATCCGGCCTGGGTGTTTCGCATGACGTAGTCGAGGCGGGTGGGGTCGCCGGATTTGGGCAGGATGCGGGTGGAGACGATCTCGTCGGTTCCGGAGGTGCGGGTTTGCGGGGAGAGTTCGAAGGTTTCGCCGCCATCGGTGTCGAAGTTGCTGACCCAGGTGGCGACGGTGAAGGTGGTGAAGGCTTCGAGCAGGTCGCGTTTTGCGGCGTCGGGGAAGCTGGCGAAGCGGGGGCCGACGGAGGCGGCGAGGATGGCGGGGAGGTCGAAGGCGCGTTCGGCGGCGGGGCGGAATTTTTCGGCGCGGGTGGCGAAGGGGGTGGCGCGGCCGGATTTCATGACGGCCTGGAGGGCGGTGTTGAAGGCGGCGATCGGGGCGGTGGGGCCAGCAGTGGGGGGGGCGGGTTGGGCCTGGGCGGCGGTGGCGAGCGGGAGTGCCAGGGGAAAAGCGATCAGCAGGGATCGGCGGGTGAGGGACATGCGATCCTCGGGGGTGGGGGTGACCGCGCCTTCTTGGACCGGAGGTGGGGGGGAGGCAAGACGGGGAGGATTATTATTGCGATATCGTAATATTAACGGCGTGCGTTGGCGGGGTCAGGCGGGGGCGGGTTTTTTGGCGAAGTCCATGAAGGGGAGCGGGCGGG
>JANXSA010000291.1 GCA_025352915.1 Rhodospirillales bacterium
TGCTCAACAAGCCGCCTGGACTGCCCACCCAGGGCGGGCCGGGGATTTCATGGCATGTGGATGGATTGCTGCGCAGCCTCGCCACCTCGCCACAGGACCGGCCGCGTCTCGTGCATCGGCTGGATCGCGATACCTCGGGCGTGTTGCTGGTGGCGCGCTCGGCCAGCGTGGCCGCGAAGCTGGCCGCCGGGTTTCGCGCGCGCGGGATCGAAAAGACCTATTGGGCGATCGTGGTCGGCCGGCCGGTGCCGGTGGCCGGGCGCGTCGATGCGGCGCTCGTGCGTCGCGAGCCGAACCGGGCCGGCGTTCGGGCTGATAGGATTGCGCTGGCCGAGCCCGGCGAGGCCGACGCGGCCAACGCCATCACCGACTACCGCACCCTGGACCACGCTGGCCGCAAACTCGCCTGGCTGGAACTCAAGCCGCTCACGGGGCGGACCCACCAGCTGCGCGTCCACTGCGCCACGATTGGAGCGCCCATTCTGGGCGATGCGCCCTACGGCACGGAGAAACAGGAAGAGGGCAACCGCAACTCCGCCCTGGTCGAGGGCTTCCCCGAGCGCCTCCATCTGCACGCCCGCCGCCTCAGCCTGCCGCATCCCGACGGCGGCACCTTGACGGTCGAAGCCGACCTGCCGCCCCACATCGCCGAGACCTTCCGCCAACTCGCCTTTACCGCCGCCCCCGCCGCCCGGCCGGTTCGCCGGCGATGAGGGTGCAACAGTTTCGCGTCTAGGCTAGGAACGGCGGATCAAAGCGGGACAGAACGGGCGCATGGCGCGGCGGCGACGCAGCAACGGAAGCGAGCGGGCAAGGCAGGGGGCATTCCCGCAAGGGGCATTCCCGCAGGGGGCATTTCCCTTGGCCGACATGCATGAACGCCCGCCGCCGCCGCTGCCATTGCTGCGCATCTTCCTCGCGGGGCTCCTCGGACTCGCGATCCTGACCGGTGCCGCGATCGGCCTGATCCGTGCCCTCATCGATACCGAGGCGATGCACCAGGACACCCTGACCGCCCTGCGCGACGCCACCGGCCGCGAAGTGCGCATCGCCGGCAAGCTCACCATCACCTCCTATTTCAGCGCCACCGTCGCCATCGACGGCATCACCATCGCCAACCGCCCCGGTGCTGCAGGTTTGGGCGCTGAACGCCAGGACATGATCCGCATCGAGCGCGCCGAAGCCGAACTCTCCCTGCTGTCCCTGCTCACCGGGCGCACCGAAATCCAGCGCCTGGTGATCGCCAACCCCGACATCACCCTGGAAATCGACGCCGAAGGCCGCGGCAACTGGCAAAACCCGCCCTCCACCAACCCGCCCACCCCACCAATCACCCTGCCACGCAACCTCCACCTCAAGGACGGCAAGCTCACCTTCACCGACGCCCGCAGCGCCCGCACCACCACGGTCGCCCTGCGCCGCGTCGCCCTGTCCGAGGCCGAAACCGGTGGCCTCCTGACGGTCGCCGCCGACCTCGCCTTCGGCCCCCAGCGCTTCAGCGCCAACGGTCAAATCGGCTCCGTCGCCCGCCTCGTCGACCGCACCGCCACCACCCCCTGGCCGGTCCGCCTCACCCTGGACAGCCCGGGCGCCAAGCTGACCATCGCCGGCGGCCTGACCCGCCCGCTCGACCTCGCCGGCTACGCGGTCAAACTCGACGCCTGGGTCGCCGACAGCTCCACCCTGGCCAACGTCATCCCCTACCGCCTGCCCATCATGCGCACCATGTCGCTGACCGCCCGCATCGCCGACACCGGCGGCACCATCCCCGACATCGCCGGCGCGCGCCTTCAGATGGGGGCGTCGGACCTGACCGCCTGGGTTCCCGGCCTCAAGGTCGACACCGCCGATATCAGCATCCCCGGCCTGGACCAGTCCGCCCGCGCCGAAATCCTCGGCACCCTGAACAGCGTGCCGGTCCGCATGAAGGCCGCCCTCGGCCCGCTCGCCGTCTTCCTGCCCGAGCGCGCCAGCACGCCCGAACACTTTCCAATCGATATCGCGCTGGAACTGGGCGACACCAGCCTGGCCATCAAGGGCGCCATCGGCGCCGCCGGCCAGCAAACCGGCCTGGACCTGGCCCTCTCCGGCCGCGTCCGGGACCTCGAACTGATGTCCCCCCTGGTCGGCCAACGCCTGCCGGCCCTGCGCAATGTCGCCGTCAACGCCCGCCTCACTGACGGCGAGACCGGCGGCTTCGCCCAAAGCATCGCCCTGCGCGACCTGTCCATCACCACCCACCAGGGCGACCTCGCCGCCGAGCTCGTCCTGTCCCACAGCCCGCGCTGGGCCCTGCGCGGCACCATCCGCAGCGCCAAGCTCGACGCCGACGCCCTGACCCAGCTGCTCGCCCCCAGCATCGGCCCAATCGACCTCGTCGAGCGCCCCTCGCCGTTCCGCCCCAGGGCCGTGGACAACACCAGCAGCATCTCCGGCGCCAAGCTCCGCCTCGACCTCCTGCGCGCCGCCGACGCCGACCTCACCGTGACGATCGACGAACTGCGCGCCGCCACCCTCCCCTATCGCAACCTCGCCGCCCGCCTCCGCCTGGACCGCGGCCGCCTCGTCCTCGATCCCCTGACCGCCACCCTCCCCAGCGGCCCCGCCTCCATCCAACTCGACATCGACGCCGCCGACCCGCGCACCCCCATGCGCCTGCGCGCCACCATCCCCGGCCTCCCGATCCAGCCCCTGATGGCCTCCACCAACCGCCGCGACAACCTGTTCGGCACCCTGGAGATCGACACCGACCTCACCGCCGAAGGCGACTCCCTGCGCGCCCTCGCCGCCACCGTCACCGGCCGCCTGGGTGCGGCCATCGTCGAGGGCGACATCGACAGCCGCATGCTGCTGGACCCGCTGGCCGGCATCATGGGCGCCGCCCGCATCCCCCTGAACCTCGCCACCCAGATCGGCACCCTGTCCCGCCTGCGCTGCTTCGCCGTCCGGCTCGACGCCGACCGCGGCCAAACCCGCATCGCCGCCCTGCTGCTCGAAAGCGGCCGCGTCCTGCTCGAAGGCGAAGGCAGCCTCGACCTCGCCCAGGAAACCCTGGACATGCGCATCCGCTCCTCCATCCGCATCCCCGGCCAGGCCGTCAGCGTCCCCTCCCGCCTCGAAGGCAGCTTCGCCGCTCCCCGCGTGGCGCTCGACACCCCCGACCCTGCCTACGGCGCCGCCATCGCCCGCCCAGACGCCCCCGACTCCTGCCTGCCCGCCCTCGAACTGGCCCGCGCCGGCCGCCCCGGCCCCCTGCCCGCCGGCCGCGACGCCCGCCCCGCCATGGTCGTCCCCACGCCCAACCGTCCTCGCCGATAACGAAAGACCACCGCCGCATGAAACGCTTCTGGGACACCGCCACCACCGCAGCCACCGGCAACCCCAAGGGCACCCATTGGCAGGTCCTGCTCGACGGGAAGCCCATGCGCCTCCCCGGCGGCGCCCCCCTCCTGCTAGCCAATCCCGCCCTGGCCCAGGCCATCGCCACCGAATGGCAAACCGCCGGCGGCGCCAAGGGCGGTGACATGACCGCCGCCGACACCCCGCTGACCCGCATGGCCGGCACCGCCCAGGAACGTGTCGCCCCGAACGCCCAGGCCGTCGCCCTCGAACTCGCCCGTTACGGCGAGTCCGACCTCCTCTGCTACCGCGCCACCGACCCTGACGACCTCGTCCAACGCCAGGCCCAGCAATGGCAACCCTGGCTAGACTGGGCCGAACAGCATTACGGCGCCCGCCTCCTGGTCACCGCCGGCATCATCCACCGCCCCCAACCCCCCGAAGCCCTGGCCGCCCTAGCCGCCGCCGTCGCCGCCCAACCGCCCCCCGCCCTGGCCGCCCTCGGCCTCATCGTCCCCGCCACCGGCAGCCTCATCCTCGGCCTCGCCATCGCCGAAGGCGTCGCGAGCCCCGAAGCCGCCACCCAAGCCGCCCAACTCGACGAGCTCTACCAGGCCGACCTCTGGGGCGTGGAATGGGAAAGCGAAGAACGCCGCACCCGCATCGCCGCCGAAATCACCCTCGCCGCCCGATATCTCAGCCTCTCAAGACACCCAAACGCGTAGGTCGGATAAGCGAAGCGCCATCCGACTCTCCACGCCCGCGGCCAGAACCAGCAAAAATCTTCTTTTTGTGAACAAAAAGAAGCAAAAAAACTTCATCCAATAGCTTACTTCTCTTCCCTCGCACTTGGCGGGGGGAGCCGGAGGGGGGCTCTACAAGCCCATATTTCGGAGGAACTCCACCCTACCCAAAAACCTCCCCCCAAGCCCCCCGCAACGCCACATCCGCATCCCCCATCGTCACCCCCACCCCCAAAGCCGCCAAACTCGTCACCCCATGCTCGGCAATCCCGCACGGCACGATCCCGCCAAAATGTCCCAAATCCGGCGCCACATTCAGCGCCACCCCATGCCAGCTCACCCACCGCGTCACCCGAACCCCAATCGCCCCGATCTTCGCCTCGTCCCCACCCGGCAAAACCACCCAAATCCCAACCCGCCCCGCCCGCCGCTCACCGCGCACCCCCAGCCGCCCCAGCGCCAG
>JANXSA010000333.1 GCA_025352915.1 Rhodospirillales bacterium
TTCGCCATCTCGATCGCCGCCCGATACCCCTCCAGCACCGGCACCTCCCACCCCATCTCCACCAACCGCCGTTCCAGATGCGGCCGCATCCAATAGATCGCCGAACACCCGAGAACCAGGCTTTCCGCCCCATCCTCCTCAATCGCCGCCACCGCCTCGACCACCGCCCGGTCCAACAGTTCGGAATGCTGCCCGGCCTCGACCACCGCCTTTTCCGTCTGCGCATTCCCCGCCCCCGGCCGCGACGGCCGCGGCAACGGCGCATCGATACACCGCACCGAGGCACACTTCTCGACGAACCGGTACTGCACCACCAGGTTATACATCTGCATGTTGTGCGCCTCGGACACGTCCAGCACGCTGAACTTGTTGCCCAGCATCGCCGCCACCGTCATCTGCGCATGGGCACAGGCCACAACCGGAATGCCATGCCGCTGCCCGATCTCCCGCGCCTCGGCAAATCCCGGATCGCCACCGCCCAACAGCACAATCGCGTCCCACTTCCCGCTCGCACACGCCTCCCGCACGATCGGCAGCCGCAGCACCCCCACCGTCGCGAACTCCTCCCGTGTCTCCACGAAGGAATCCAGGAACGGCCCGACGGGACCGGGATGCACATCCCAGTCCACATCGGCCAACAGGTGACTATACGCCTCGAAGTTTATCAGCATCGCTTCACGCGAGGCGTCGCGCGGGGGAACATAGAGCGACGAGCCCGGCGCTTGCGTATACGGCAGAATCAGCAACAGGCGCTTGCGCATGGTGGCCCCCAAGAAAGAGTCTTCTTTTTCTGTAGAAAAAGAAGCAAAAAGACTTTCATCCATTTGCACCGAGACCAATGGGTGAAAGTTTTTTGGTTCTTTTTTCAAAAAAGAACGCGCTTGCTTGCTCAGACGGGATCCCAGGTAAACACCTCACCCGAGCGATCCAGCGGCATGAAGCTGCCCTTCAGGGCGGGGATGGCAATCTGCCCCACCTCGGTCGGAGTCCAGCCGCCGTCATGGTGCACCCCACGCACCGGGCGCGACGACGACATCAGGAAGATCTCGTTATGCCGTGTGGCGAAGACCTGGCCCGACACGGCCTTGGCGCCATCGGAGGTCAGGAACACCGCCATCGGCGCGTTCTTGTCCGGCGTCATCTGCTGGATCTTCTCCATCCGCGCCTTCTGCTCCGGCGTATTGACCGGGATCGAGCCGGTCATCCGGCTCCAGGCGAACGGCGAGATGCAGTTGCTGCGCACGTTGTAGCGCTGCATGTCCAGCGCGATCGACTTAGACAGGGCGGTGATGCCCAACTTGGCGGCGGAATAGTTCGCCTGGCCGAAATTGCCGATCAGCCCGGAGGTCGACGACATATGGACGAAGCTGCCGCTCTCCTGCTTGCGGTAGTGCTCGGCGGCGGCACGCGACACATAGAACGCGCCCGACAGATGCACGTTGATCACCGCGTTCCAGTCATCCTCGGTCATCTTATGGAAGATCACATCGCGCAGGATGCCGGCATTGTTCACCACGCCGTCGATGCGGCCATAGGTGTCCAGCGCGCATTGCACGATACGCCGGGCGGAGTTCCACGACGACACGCTCTCGGTGTTGATCACCGCCTCGCCGCCGCGCTGGTTGATGATCGCGCGGGTCTGCTCGGCCGGGGTGGCCGAGCCGCCATCACCGGTGACCGACACGCCGAGGTCGTTGATCACGACTTTCGCGCCTTCGCCGGCCATCATCACCGCGATCTCGCGGCCAATGCCGCCACCCGCGCCTGTGACGACCACCACCTTGCCCTCAACGATCCCGGCCATTTGTTCCCCCGTATGGATTTGCCGCACGAAACTAAGCGCGACGCCCCCCCGCAACAACCCGGGAGTCGCAGCGCAAACGGATAAAAGTTTTTTGGTTCTTTTTTTCAAAAAAAAACAAGCGCTTTCGCTGGCGCGGCCGCATTGCGCCGCGCCGTCCAATCCCTTTAGCATCGCTTGACCAGAGGGCGGGACACGACATGGCCGAGAGAACATTACGCGGCAAAGTCGCGATCGCCGGCATCGGCGAGACCACGTATTACCGCCACGGCAAGTCGCCGGACAGCGAGTTCAAGCTGGCGCTCGCCGCCATCGTGCGTGCCTGCGAGGATGCCGGGATCAGCCCGCATGATGTCGACGGGTTTGCCAGCTATGGCGGGGATCGCAGCGACGGGCCGCGGCTGGCGGCGGCTCTGGGGATCAAGGCGTTGCGGTTTTCCAACATGTTCTGGGGCGGTGGTGGCGGCGGGGTGTGCGGGGCCGTCGGCAATGCCGGGGCGGCGGTGGCGACCGGGATGGCGGATTGCGTGGTGGCGTTTCGCTCGCTGGCGCAGGGCCAATATGCGCGGTATGGGCGTGGTGCTCCGGTCGCCACCGTGCAGGGCGAGGCGGCGTTTACCGCGCCGTATGGGTTGATGTCGCCGGCCCAGATGTTTGCGATGAAGGTGACACGCTTCATGGCGATGCACGGGATCAACGACAGCGCACTGCGGGCGATCTCACTGGCCTGCTACCACCATGCGCAGAACAACCCGAATGCGGTGATGAAGGGCCGCCCGCTGACGCCGGAGGGGTATGACACCTCGCGCTGGATCATCGAGCCGCATTTCCACCTGTATGATTGCTGCCAGGAGAACGATGGCGCCGCCGCTGTGATCGTGGTGCCGGCTGATCGGGCGAAGGATTTCCGTCACAAGCCGGCTTATCTGCTCGCCTGCGGCCAGGGTGGCGATCATCGCAGTGCGGCGCCGGTGCATAATATGCCGGACTATCCAGGCTCGCATTTCAAGGCGCTGGCGCCACGGATGTACGCGATGGCCAAGCTCACGCCGTCGGATATCGACAACGTGCAGTGCTACGAGAATTTCACCGGGGGCGTTCTGATGAGCCTGGTGGAGCACGGTCTGGTGCCGGCCGAGCGTGCCAACGAGATGCTGACGCCGGAGAACCTGATGGCGCCGGGCGGGAAGATGCCGCTCAACACGTCCGGGGGAAATCTCGCCGAGTGCTACATGCACGGGCTGGAACTGGTGATCGAGGCGGTGCGGCAGATCAGGGGCACGGCGATCAACCAGCTGCCGAAGGTCGACACCTCGATCGTGATCGGCGGGCCGATGGTGACCCCGGTCAGCTCGCTCATCCTGGGTTCGGAGGCCGCACTATGACCTATCTCCCCAAAGGCCTGCCCGCCCCCTCGACCGCGCCCGATGGGCTGGCCGAGCCATACTGGCAAGGCACCCGCGAGGGCAAGCTGCGGATCCAGAAGTGCAAAGGCTGCGGCGAGCATCAATGGGGCCCGGAGTGGATCTGCCACCGCTGCCACAGCTTCGATCTCGACTGGGCTGAGGTCGCGGGACAGGGGATCATCCACAGCTATGAGCGGCCGCACCATCCGGTGCATGCGGCGCTTGCTGGGCATGGGCCGTACATTATCGTACTGGTCGAGCTGCCGGGCGCGGGCAATGTGCGCATGGTTGGCAATCTGCTCGGTGATCCCACGCAGACGGTGGAGATCGGGGCGGCGGTCGAGGCAGTGTTTGAGCCGCATGACGATGCGGAGCCGCCGTATACGCTGGTGCAGTGGAGGCGAACGTAAGCGGGAAAGTAGTTCTTTTTTGAAAAAAAGAACCAAAAAACTTTTCATCCATTAAGGTAAGCGAAAGGCGCACTTAATGAATGAAGTCTTTTTGCTTCTTTTTCTTCAGAAAAAGAAGGCTTCCTTGGGGACTGGTGCCGGGTGAGGGGATCGAACCCCCGACCTTCGGTTTACAAAACCGCTGCACTACCGCTGTGCTAACCCGGCGCGAAAGCAGCCTAGCATGATGGCGCCGATCAGGAAGCCGCCCCCATCTCCCAGAATCGTATCGTTTTAGTATCTCTGCCGCCGCC
>JANXSA010000339.1 GCA_025352915.1 Rhodospirillales bacterium
AGACGGTCAGGCTGAACATGGTGGGGCGTCTCCGTAAGTGACGACGTGGTGGAGGCCGCCGGCGAGCAGGCGGGGCATGGCGGCGGGCAGGTCTTCGAACGGCGTTGGCGGTTCCAAGAGCGCGTCGTAGGTGGGATCAGCGAGCAGGTCCAGGGCGAGGGCGAGGCGCTGGGCGTAGGAGCGGCGGCCGCGCATGGCGGGGGCGATGCTGCCGACCTGGGTCGAGATGAGGCGCAGGCGGCGGACGTGGAAGGCTTCGCCGAGGGGGAGGGCAGGGGTCTTGGTGCCGAACCAGCTGGCTTCGATGATGCGGGCCTCGAAGGCGGCGCTGGAGAGGGCGGTGCGCAGGCCGGATTCGGTGGCCGAGGCGTGGACGATCAGTTCCTGATCGGCGGGGGCGTCGGCGGGGAGGGCGAAGCGGGCGCCGAAGCGGGTGGCGAGGGTGGCGCGGGTCGGGTCGATATCGACCAGGGTGACGGTGGCGGCGGGGATGCGGGCGAGGAGCGAGGCGGTCAGCAGGCCGACGATTCCGGCGCCGACGACCAGGATGCGCTCGCCGGCCAGGGGGGCGGCGTCCCAGGCGATGTTGAGCGCGGTTTCCATGTTGGCGGCCAGGGTGGCACGGTGGGTCGGCACGGCGGCCGGCACCGGGATGCACATGGCGGCGGGGGCGTTGAATGCGGTCTGGTGCGGGTGGAGGACGAAATGGCGCTGGCCGTCGGCGTCCTGGGCGACGGCGCTGTAGCCGTATTTGACCGGGAAGGGGAGGTGGCCTGCCATCAGCGGCGCGCCCATGACGGCGTATTGGCTGGGCGGGACGTGGCCGGCGAAGACCAGGGATTCGGTGCCGCGGGAGATGCCGGTGGCGAGCGTGGTTAGGCGCAACTGGCCGGGCAGGGGCTGCGGCAGGGGCTCAGTGCGGATTTCGCCCTGGCCGGGGGCCACGGTCCAGAAGGCGCGGGCGGTGGTCATGGGCGTGGCGCTGACAAAGATGCGCCGGTGCGGCGCAGGGGAATGTCGAACAGCAGGTCCTCGCCCAGGCGGTGGACTTCCCAGGCCAGGCGCAGGCCGTCCTCCGGGCGTGCCACGCCGGGCAAGGTGAAGGCGGGGATGCCGGAGCCGAGCAGCAATGGGGCGACGGTGACGTGGAGCCGGTCGAGCGCGCCGGCGGCGAGGAAGCGCGATACGGTGATGCCGCCGCCTTCGACGAAGATGCGGCGCAGGCCGCGCGCTGCCAGGGCGGCTACGACGGCGGGGATGGCCAGGCCGCCGGAGCTGGCGCGCGGGATGCGCAGCACCTCGGCGGTGCCCAGGCGATCGGCGCCGGCCAGGTCGTCGGCGACCAGCAGCAAGGTTTGCGGGCCGCCGGCGAACATCCGGTGGCCGTGTTCGAGGCGGCGATCGGTGTCGATGACGACGCGGACCGGGGATGGGCCGGCGCAAAGGCGCGTGGTTAGCAGGGGATCGTCGGCCTTCACGGTGCCGGCGCCGACCACGATGGCGTCGCAGATCGCGCGCAGGCGGTGGGTGTGCAGGATGTCCTCGGGCCCGCTGATCCAGAACGACATGCCGGATTCCGTGGCGATGCGGCCGTCCAGGGTTTGAGCGATGCGGCCCAGCACCACGCAGCCGTCGGCGGCGCGCGGGGCGGCCAGGAACGGCGCATACAACGGCGGATATCCGGCCGGACCTGGCGCGCGCGCCAGAACACGCTGCCACACGGCGTCGTCGATCGCTGCGGAAGAAGAGGATGGCATTGCCGCCGCAGTAACACGCGTGCGGCCGTGGCGCCACCGCGGGAGCATCGGTAAGGGCTCTGCCCTTGGCCCGCTGGGGCAGGCGGCCGCAGGCGGCTGCGACTGCTTCCGTGAAAGCGCCTTTGGCAGAGGGTGCTGGGGTCCCTCGCGGCGCGCCTTCGCGGCGCGACGGCAAAGCCCCGGCCTTGCTACGCGCTCGCTGTGATCGCCACCGGCAGTGCGCGGGCGCGGCCGACGAGGGTGGCGGTGGCGTTGTAGCGCGGGGCTTGGGTGGAGGCGCGGGGTACGGCTTGGGCGATGATGTCGAGCACGCGGGCTTGGGTGGCCAGGGCGCGGTTCAGCAGGCGGCGGTTTTCGGCGGCGAGGTCGCGCAGGTGGATGGTGGCATAGGCATCGAGGGTGGGGCTGCCGGAGGCGGCGAGGCGGGCGTGGGCGGCAGTGAAGGCGTCGGTAGCGGCGCGTTTGGCGGCGGTGAGGCCGGCCGCGCGGGGGAGGTCGAGGGTGGCCAGGGCTGCGTTTTCCTCGGTCAGGATGGCGGCGAGGGTGGCGGCGGCGGCGTGAAGGGCTTGGGTCATGGAGGGCTTTCGGGGGTGGCGGTTTTTTGCCGGTCGGCGTTTTCCTGGGCTTGGAGCATTTGGCGGAAGACCGGGATGGCGAGGCCGAGGCCGCCGCCGCGGGCGATGTGCTTGCCGACTTCCTGGGCGAGCATGGGGCGCCAGGCTTCCTCGGCGGTGCCGCCGCCAAAGGCGCCCTTTGAGGTGTCGACGGTGGCGAACATCGGGCCGACGAGCTGGCCGAGGACCATGGCCTCGAATTCCTGGGCGGCTTTCCAGATGCGGGCGGTGGCGGGGTTGGCGAGCTGGGTGGCGTCGGGTTTGCCCGCGATCGGGATGGTGCTCATCAGCGGATCACCAGCTCGGCCTGCAGCGCGCCGGCGGCCTTGATCGATTGCAGGATGGTGATCATGTCGCGCGGGCCGACGCCGAGCGCGTTGAGGCCGGCGACGAGGTCGCGCAGGGTGACGTTGGAGCTGAGGATGCCGAGGCGGCGTTCGGCCTGGTCATCGATCTGGATCTGGGTGCGCGGGGTGACGACGGTCTGGCCGCCGGAGAGGGGGCCGGGTTGGGAGACGTCGGCGGATTCGGTGACGCGGATGGTGAGGTTGCCCTGGGCGATGGCGACGGTGGAGATGCGCACATTGGCGCCCATGACGATGGTGCCGCTGGCTTCGTCGATGACGACGACGGCGGCGTTGTCGGGCTCGACGCGCAGGATCTCGATGCGGGCCAGGGCGTCGATGACGTCGCGGCCGGCGAGGTTCAGGGCGACAGTGCGCGGGTCGGTGGCGGTTGCGGTGCCGCCGCCCAGCGCGGCGTTGATG
>JANXSA010000387.1 GCA_025352915.1 Rhodospirillales bacterium
AGGGGGGCATCGGGGCCTGCATCAAGGCCACGATGCCCCCCTTTGCCGAAGGCGCTGATGGTTGAGGGTCCAGGGACCTCGGGTCCCTGGTGGGGTCCAGGGGCAAAGCCCCGGCCTTGCTTACTTCCTCCGTGCCACCAGCTCAGCCGCGAGGTCGAGGGCGGCGATGAGGCTGGTGGGGTTGGCGGTTCCGGTTCCGGCGATATTGAACGCGGTTCCGTGGTCGGGCGAGGTTCGGATGATCGGCAGGCCCAGGGTGGTGTTCACGCCGTGGTGCATGTCCAGGGTTTTGAGCGGGATCAGCGCCTGGTCGTGGTACATGCCCATGGCGACGTCGTAGCGGGCGCGGGCTTCGGGGGTGAACATGCTGTCGGCGGCGAAGGGGCCGCTGACGTCGTGGCCTTGGGCGCGCAGGGCGGCGATGGCCGGCGCGATGATGGTGATTTCCTCCTCGCCCATGGTGCCATCTTCGCCGGCGTGCGGGTTCAGCCCGGCGATGGCGACGCGGGGGCGGGCGATGCCCCAGTGGTGCTTGAGGGCATCGATGGTCACCAGCGTGACGGCGATGATGCGCTCGGTGGTGATCATCTCCAGCATGCGGCGCAGCGAGGCGTGCACGGTAATCGGCACCACGCGCAGGTCGGGGCTGGCCAGCATCATCACCGGCAGGGTGGCGCCGGTCAGCGCGGCGAGGAACTCGGTATGGCCGGGATAGGCGAAGCCCGAGCCGTACAGCGTGGATTTGTGGATCGGGTTGGTCACCACGGCGGCGGACTCGCCGGTCAGGGTGAGCTTGGTGGCGCGCTCGATCGAGGCGATGACGGCGGCGGCATTGGCGGGGTCCGGCCGGCCGGGGATGGCGGGGACGGCGAGGCGTACGGGCAAGACAGGTAGCGCGTCCGGGAAAGTGTCGGCGCCCTGGGCCAGCGAGTTCACCGCGCGGATCGGCACATCCAGCCCCATGGCAGCGGCGATGCCGGCCAGGCGGTCGGGGTCGTCCAGCGCCACGAAAGGGTGGCCGGTGCGGCGGGCGAGCCAGGCGCGGACGGACAACTCGCCGCCAATGCCGGCGGGGTCGCCCATGGTCAGGGTGAGGGGAGTGTTCATCCCCTAGATGTGCAGCGCGCGGTCCTCGACGGCAAGAGCCGCTTCCTTGACCACCTCGTTCAGCGTCGGGTGGGCGTGGCAGATGCGGCCGATATCCTCCGACGAAGCGCCGAATTCGATCGCCATCGCCACCTCGGCGATCAACGTGCCCGCCTCCGGCCCGATGATGTGGCAGCCCAGCACGCGGTCGGACGCCTTGTCGGCCAGGATCTTCACGAAGCCGTCGGTCATGCCCAGCGCGCGCGCGCGGCCGTTGGCGGTGAAGGGGAATTTGCCGATGTTGTAGGCGATGCCGGACTCTTTGAGCTGTTCCTCAGTCTGCCCAACCGAGGCGACCTCGGGCCACGTATAGATCACGCCGGGGATGGCGTTGTAGTTCACATGGCCATGCTGGCCGGCGAGGATTTCGGCCAGCGCCACGCCCTCCTCCTCGGCCTTGTGCGCCAGCATCGGCCCGGCGATGACGTCGCCGATGGCGTGGATACCCGCCACGTTGGTGGCGAAATTGGCGTCGGTGATCACCCGCCCCCGCGCGTCCAGCACCACCCCGGCTTCGGCGAGGCCAAGCCCCTCGGTATGCGGCCGGCGGCCAACGGCAAGCAACACGATGTCGGCGGCAATGGTCTCGGTGGTGCCCTTCTTGAGCGATTCCACGGTGAGGCTGACTCCGTCGCCTTCGATCTTGGCCGAGGTCACCTTGGTGGACAGGCGGAATTTCATGCCCTGGCGCGTCAGGATGCGCTCGAACTGTTTCGCCACCTCGCCGTCATTACCGGGGATCAGCCGGTCGAGAAACTCAACCACGGTGACCTCGGCGCCCAGCCGCTTCCAGACACTGCCAAGCTCCAGCCCGATCACCCCGCCACCAATCACCACGAGATGGCCGGGAACAGCATCCAGCTCCAGCGCGCCGGTCGAAGTGACGATGCGCTTCTCGTCAACTTCAACGCCGGGCAGCGGCGAAGAGTCGCTGCCGGTGGCAATCACGATGTGCTTCGCCGCATACTCGATACCGCCAACATCAACCCGCCCCGCGCCCAGGATGCGGCCGGCGCCGCGGAGCCAGGTGATCTTGTTCTTCTTGAACAGGAACTCCACGCCCTTGGTGTTGGCGCCCACCACCTCGGCCTTGCGCGCCTGCATCTTCGTCAGGTCCAGCGTCACCCCGCTAATCACCACGCCATGCGCCGCCAACCCATGGCCCGCCTCGTGGAACTTCTCCGACGAATGCAGCAACGCCTTGGACGGGATGCAGCCGACATTCAGACAAGTGCCGCCCAGCGTGTCGCGCTTTTCCACGCACGCCACCGTCATGCCGAGTTGGGCCGCGCGGATGGCGCAGACATAGCCGCCGGGGCCGGAGCCGATGACGATCAGGTCGAAGGAGTCGGGCATTTTTGGCCCTCCGTGCGAGAGAGGAAAGCAAGGGAAGAATCTTCTTTTTGTGAACAAAAAGAAGCAAAAAAACTTCATCCATAAGGCAAACGGATGAAAGTCTTTTTGCTTCTTTTTCTACAGAAAAAGAAGATTCTTTCTTCTCTTTTCAGATATCCAGCAACAACCGCCGCGGGTCCTCGATGCTTTCCTTGACCCGCACCAGGAAGCCCACCGCCTCGCGCCCATCGACGATCCGGTGATCGTAGCTGACTGCCAGGTACATCATCGGCCGGATCTCAACCTTCCCCGCCACCGCAATCGGCCGGTCCTGGATCTTGTGCATCCCCAGGATGCCCGACTGCGGCGGATTCAGGATCGGCGTGGACATCAACGAGCCATAGACGCCGCCATTGGTGATGCTGAAGGTGCCGCCGGTCAGGTCATCCAGCTTCAGCGAACCGTCGCGCGCGCGCCGGCCCAGATCGGCCACCGTGCGCTCGATCTGCACCAGGCTCATGGCGTCGGCGTTGCGGATCACCGGCACCACCAGGCCGTTCGCACCACCCACCGCAATGCCCATATGAACGTAATTCTTGTAGACGATCTCGTCGCCGTCGATCTCGGCGTTGACCGCCGGGAACTCCTTCAGCGCGGCGACACAGGCCTTCACGAAGAAGCCCATGTAGCCCAGCCGCACGCCGCCGTGCTTCTTCTCGAACGCCTCGCGGTATTCGTGGCGCAAGGCCATCGCCGCACTCATGTCCACCTCGTTGAAGGTAGTGAGCATGGCGGCAGTATTTTGCGCTTCCTTCAGCCGTGCAGCGATGGTGCGGCGCAGGCGGGTCATCTTCACCCGCTCCTCACCGGCTGCCGGCGCGCGCGGTGCCCTGGCCGCCGGGGCCGCAGCCGGCGCCGCGGCGGGACGGGCCAGGAAGTCGAGCACATCGCCCTTGGTGATGCGGCCGTCCTTGCCGGTGCCGACGCCCAGCGCCTCGGAGGCAACACCGCGATCGGCCATCATCTTGGCGGCGGCGGGCAATGGCGCGATATCGGACGGCGGCGTCGCCGGGCGGGCAACCGGGCCGGACGGGGTCGGCGGCGGGTTCACCCCCGGGGGCGGATTTGCGGCGGGATGAGCATGCACGTTTGCCGGTGTGGGCGCCGGCTTGGCACCACCTTCGGATACCAGGCCGAGCACCGCGCCAACGCTGACCTCACCACCGGCGG
>JANXSA010000433.1 GCA_025352915.1 Rhodospirillales bacterium
CCCGCCCCTCGCGGCCTCCTACTCTGCCGCAGACAGGGCGTTCAGCGGCGGGCGGGGCTACGACAAGGGGTAAGCAAGAATCTTCTTTTTCTGTAGAAAAAGAAGCAAAAAGACTTTCATCAATTTGCCGGCCGAGATACCCGGTCCCCCTTGGGGAGCCGGGCGCCAACGGATAAAGTTTTTTGCTTCTTTTTGTTCACAAAAAGAAGACTTCTTCTGGAGCCTCTGACCCATGTCCCTCTTCGAAAAAGCCGCCATCACCGGCATCGGCGAAACCGCCCACGGCCGCGGCCTGCAACACGGCAGCGCGCTCTCCCTCCAGATGCAGGCCGCGCTGGCCGCCATCGCCGATGCCGGCCTCAGCCCGCGCGACATCGACGGCGTCATCCCGGTCGCCACCGGTGCGGCGGTCGCCGAGGATTTCATCACCAATTTCGGCATCCCCGACCTCCGCTTTTCCGCCACCACCCCGATGGGCGGCGCGTCCTGCGTGGCGGCGATCCAGGCGGCGGCGGCAGCGATTGCCGCCGGCATCTGCCGCCACGTCTTGTTGCCGATCGGCCGCACCGGCTATTCCGGCACCCGCATCGGCGCCCGCGTCCACGAGATGCCGCAATTCCGCACCATCGGCGAATTCGAACTGCCGCTCGGCAACATCGCCCCGGCCCAGATCTACGCCCCGATGGCCCGCCGCCACATGGAACTTTACGGCACCACCAGCCGGCAGTTGGCTGAAATCGCCGTCACCACCCGCCAACATGCCATCCTCAACGGCAACGCCGCGATGACCAAGCCTCTGACCATCGAGGACCACCAGGCCAGCCGCATGATAGCCGACCCGTTCCATTTATTCGACTGCTCGCTGGAAAGCGACGGCGGCGCCGCCGTCGTGGTCAGCAGCGCCGCCGCCGCCCGTGACCTGCGCCAACCCCGCGTCCTCGTCATGGGCGTCGCCGAGGGCCACCCGGACTCCCCCAGCGTCATCACCCAGCGCCCGGATATCCTCAAGATCGGCCTCGCCAAGGCCGCCCCGCGCGTCTTCGCCATGGCCGGCGTCAAACCCGCCGATATCCAGGTGGCGGAAATCTACGACTGCTTCACCTACGTCGTCCTGCGCCAGTTGGAGGAAATCGGCTTCTGCGCCCAGGGCGAGGGCGGTGCCTTCGTCGAGAACGGCGCGCTCGCCCTCGGCGGCCGCCTGCCGGTCAACACCCATGGCGGCCTGCTATCCCAGGCCCACCTCGCCGGCATGAACCACATCGTCGAACTGGTCCGCCAATTGCGCGGCCAGGGCGGCGCCGCCCAGGTCGCCGGCGCCACAATTGGTCTGGTCACCGGCTACGGCGACATGGGCGACGGCTCCATCGCCATCATGCGCAGGGGTTAACAAGATGAGCGAAACCTTCACCAAGCCGGTCCCGCACCCCACCCCGGACACCCAGCCCTACTGGGACGGCCTGGCGCGCGGTGAATTCCTCATCCAGCGCTGTAAGGACTGCGGCAAGCTGCGCCACTACCCGCGCCCGGTCTGCGACGGCTGCTGGTCGATGGCGCATGACTGGGCACCCGCCAGCGGCCGCGCCACCGTGCAGTCCTGGACCGTCTGCCACCACCCGTTCCACATCGGCTTCAAGGCCGAATCGCCTTACGTGCTGCTGACCGTCGACCTCGCCGAAGGGGTGCGCGCCATGGGCCAATTGCGTGACATGGACCCGGCGGGGCTGCGCCTGGGCCTGGCGATGGAATTGGGCTTCGAACGCACCGCCGAAGGTCCGGTCCTGCCGGTGTTCCGCCCGGCGCGCCAGTGACCCGCAGGTATCCGACCCAAGCTATTGAATATGAAGATAATGTGAATCCGCTGTCATAGCGCGTTACAATCGCCGCGCGGCGGTTTCCCGGCGCGCCTGAAAAAATTTCGCTGGCGCCTTGGTTTCCTTACGCATTGTCCGGTTGACGGAACCCGCTTGCCCGTCCATATGCGTAACTTGCATGGCTGTCTCCACCTGGGAGATGCGCGGGAACCGCGTGTCGCTGGCGGCAGACCGGTTTCAGATGGGGGCTGACATGAACGAGCAAGATCTTCGACAGATGATCGAGGGAGTCCGGTCCGGCCGGATGGACCGCCGGTCCTTCGTCCGGCGCCTGGCCGGATTGGGTATCGCGGCACCGGCCGCGACGCTGTTGCTCGCCCATTCCGGCGTGGCAATGGCACAGACGGCAACGCAGATCGCCAGCACCTACAAGGCGACCAAGCGTGGCGGCGGCGGCGCGCTCAAGGTGCTGTGGTGGCAGGCGGTGACCCTGCTCAATCCGCATTTCGCCACCGGCACCAAGGATCAGGACGGCAGCCGCATCTTCTACGAGCCGCTGGCCGCCTGGGACGGTGATGGCAACCTCAAGCCGATCCTGGCCGTCGAGATCCCGACGCGGGAAAACGGTGGGCTGTCCGCCGATGGCACGTCGGTCACCTGGAAGTTGAAACAGGGCGTGCAGTGGCACGATGGCAAGCCGTTCACCGCCGATGATGTGGTGTTCAACTGGCAGTACGCCGCCGACCCCGCGACCGCGGCGGTGACCAGCGGCAGCTACAAGGACATCAAGGTCGAGAAGATCGACACCCACACCGTCAAGGTGACGTTCGAAACGCCGCAGCCGTTCTGGGCTGACGCCTTCGTCGGTGCGACCGGCCAGATCATCCCCAAGCATTTGTTCCAGGATTACACCGGCGCCAAGTCGCGCGATGCGCCGACCAACCTCAAGCCGGTCGGCACCGGCCCGTACAAGTTCAAGGATTTCCGCCCGGGCGATACCGTCATGGGCGAGATCAACATGAACTATCATGTGGCCAACCGCCCGTTCTTCGACAGCATCGAGATGAAGGGCGGTGGCGACGCGGTGTCCGCGGCGCGTGCCGTGCTCCAGACCGGCGAATACGACTTCGCTTGGAACCTCCAGGTCGAGGACGAGATCCTGCTGCGCCTGGAAAAGGGCGGAAGGGCAAGGTATTGATCACCGAGGGCGCCGGCTGCGAGCATATCCAGCTCAACAACACCGACCCCTGGACCGAGGTCGATGGCGAGCGCTCCAGCATCAAGACCAAGCACCCCTCACTGACCGACCCCGCGGTGCGCGACGCGCTGGCGCTGCTGATCGACCGCAAGTCGATCCAGGACCATATCTATGGCCGCACCGGCATCGCGACCTCGAACTGGGTGAACAACCCGCCGCGCTTCCGCTCGAAAAACACCAGCTACGAGTTCAACGTCGACAAGGCCAACGACATCCTGGACAAGGCCGGCTGGGCCAAGGGCGCCGACGGCATTCGCGCCAAGGGTGCGGTGAAGCTGAAATACGTCTACCAGACCTCGATCAACCAGCCGCGCCAGAAGACCCAGGCGATCGTCAAGCAGGCCTGCGCCAAGGCAGGCATCGAGATCGAGATCAAGTCGGTGGTCGCCTCGGTGTATTTCTCGTCCGACGTGGCCAACCCGGACACCTATCCGAAATTCTATACCGACCTGCAGATGTACAACACCGGGCCGGGCCGCCCGGACCCCGGCGTGTGGATGCAGCTCTTTCTGACGAAGGAAATCGCCACCAAGGACAACAAGTGGCAGGGCCGCAACACCACGCGCTGGCAGAGCCCCGAGTTCGACAAGCTCTGGAACGCGGCGGATAACGAGCTCGACGCGGTGAAGCGCGTGGCATTGCTGATCGAGGCCAACGACCTGGTGATCGCCAAGCGGGTGAAGATCCCCATCGTCTATCGCCCGACCGTCTCGGGCATCAGCAACAAGCTGAGCGCCAACCTCAGCGGCTGGGACAGCAACTTCTACGACTTGGCTGACTGGTACATGACCGCCTGACCGGCGCTTCACGGCCCTGTTTCACCGGCCGCCGGATGGGGGATTTCGACCCCTCATCCGGCGGTAGCCATTGCCTGGAGTAGCCTGTGTCCCGCGCCTATCTTTTGCGTCGCATCCTGTTGGCGATTCCCGCCCTTCTGGGGATCAGCGTCGTGCTGTTCACCATTCTGGCGCTGTCGCCCGGCGACCCGTTCGAGGAACTGGTCACCAACCCGAACGTGCCGGTCGAGGTGCGGGTGGCCTTGCGTGCCTCGCTCGGCCTCGATGATCCCATCCATATCCGCTACTTCCGCTGGCTGTTCGCTATGCTCCAGGGCAATTGGGGCTTCTCTTTCGTCAGCCGCATCAACGTTGACCAGTTGATCCTCCAGCGCGTCCCCACCACGGTGGCGGTGATCGGCGTCTCGCAACTGCTCGCCATCGCCATCGCGGTTCCCGTGGGTGTGCTGGCCGCGGCGCGTCCGTATTCGCTGTTCGACAAGATCGCCAACACCATGGCGTTCGTCGGATTCTCCCTGCCGACCTTCTTCACCGGGCTGCTGCTGATTTTGGTTTTCAGCATCAACCTCGGCTGGCTGCCGTTCGTCTATCGCGCCGATATCGCGGCCGCCGGCTGGCAGTGGTACTGGGAATATTTCAAGCAGGCCATCATGCCGATCTCGGTGCTCGGCCTGTTCCAGGCCGCCTCCTATACCCGCTACGTTCGCTCGGCCGTGCTCGACGTGATCCGGCTAGACTAT
>JANXSA010000441.1 GCA_025352915.1 Rhodospirillales bacterium
GGTCAGGCGGTTGACCGCCGCCGCCGCCGGACGGGCCGCGCGGGCCGCCACCGCCGCCGCCGCCCCAGGGGCCTTGGGGTCCTTGGGGTCCTTGGGGTCCTTGGGGACCATTGTCACGCGGGCCGCCACCTGGCGGTGTGCCCCAGGGGCCGCCGCCGCCGCTCCCTGAGGAGACGACCGAAAAGTCGCCCGCATCGATGCGGCCGTTCGAAGTGGAAGTCATGGGTATGCAAGGCTCCTGTATCGCGTTTCCGCGGATGCGCGGGTGGGGCCATTGGCACGCGGGGTTGAACCCGCCATATCCCTGGCATGACACGCCTGCATATTGACTGGGTACGAAGGGTTTTCAAGCGCATGATCGAACCAACCCCCGCATCGCTGCGCGAGGTTCTCCGCAGCGTGACCGATCCGGCCAGCGGCAAGGACCTGGTGGCGGCTGGATTGGTCGATGGGATAGAGGTGCGGCCCGGTCCGCACGGCGTGCTGGTGCAGGTCAGCCTGTTGACCGATCGGGCGCATGCCCAGGCGATGGAGCCGGTCCGCCAACAGGCGGAAAAGCTGCTCGCCGGCCAGCCTGGCGTGCAAAACGCCGCCGCCGTGCTGACCGCACACAAGGCGCCGGCGGCACCAGCAGCAGGCGGCCATGGCCACGCCCATGGCCGGCCGGCGGCCGAAAAGCCCGCTTTGTTGCAGCAGGTGCGCCACATTGTCGCGGTTGCGTCCGGCAAAGGCGGCGTTGGCAAATCCACGGTGGCCGTCAACCTTGCCGTCGCCCTGGCCCGCCAGGGGCTGAAGGTCGGCCTGCTCGACGCTGACATCTATGGCCCCAGCCTGCCGCGCATGCTCGGCCTGGCGCGCAAGCCGGAGGTTCGCGGCGATCGGATGATCCCGCTCGATGCCTGGGGGCTCAAGGCGATGTCGATCGGCTTCCTGGTCGATGAGGGCACCGCCATGGTCTGGCGCGGACCGATGGTGATGGGCGCGCTGGAGCAGATGATGGGGCAGGTCGAGTGGGGCGCGCTGGATATCATGATCGTCGACATGCCGCCCGGCACCGGCGACGCCCAGTTGACCATGGCCCAGCGGGTGACCATGACCGGCGCTGTCATCGTCTCCACCCCCCAGGACATCGCCCTGCTGGACGCCCGGCGCGGCGTGAAGATGTTCGAGCAGACCCGGGTGCCGGTGCTTGGGCTGGTTGAGAACATGAGCTTTTTCTGCTGCCCGAATTGCGGGCATCGTACCGAGATCTTCGGCCATGGCGGCGCCCGGGCCGAGGCGGCGAAGCTGGGCGCCGAGTTCCTGGGGGAAATTCCATTGTTGCTCGACATCCGCACCGCCGCCGATGCCGGCACCCCGATCGTGGCCAGCGCGCCCGACAGCGAGGGTGCGCGCGCCTATGCGCTGCTCGCCGCCCGGGTTTGGGACAAGGTGCAGGGGGGCACGGCCAAGGCGGCCGGGCCACGCATCGTCATTTCCTGAATTCTGCGTCGATCTCGGCAGCCATCGGCATGCTGCCTTGGGTGCCGCGCCGGGTGCAGCACAAGCCGGCGGCTACATTGGCGCGGGCAAGCGCCTCTGCCAGCGCCATGCCCCGGTCGAGTGCTGCCGTCAGCACACCGGTGAAGCAATCCCCTGCCCCCGTGGTGTCCACCGACGCCACCGGATGCGCCGGCAGTCGGATCGCACCTGAGCCGGTGGCCGCCTCCACCCCCTGCTCGCCCAGCGTGACCACGACATCCACGCCCAGCCAAGCATACAATGCCTCGGCCGACGGCGCACATCCAAGAAGCCCGGCCAGAAAGCCCGCCTCGCCCTCGTTGACCACCAACAGGTCCAGTGACCGCAGCGCGTCCTCGTCGAGCGCCGCCGCCGGGGCCAAGTTGAGCACGATCCAGCAGCCAGCCGCCCGCGCCCGGCGGATCAACGCCTCGGTCTCGGCGCGCGGCACCTCCATCTGGAGCAACACGGCGGTCCCGGGGCCCAGCAACCCGTCTTCAACCTGGGTATGCCGCGCCGCGAGGTTGGCGCCGCTGGCCACCGCGATCAGATTACGCCCTTCGGCATCAACACAGATCGCCGCACACCCCGTCGTCGCCGCCGCCGTCGCCACGCGGCTGGTGTCCATGTCGGTCGCGCGCATCAGGCGCAACGCATCCTGCGCCAGCGCATCCGCACCCACGGCACCCGCGAATACCACCCGTCCGCCATCGCGCGCCGCTGCCACCGCCTGGTTGGCCCCCTTGCCACCGGGCTCGATCGTCATGGTAGGCCCCAGCACCGTCTCGCCGGCCACCGGCAGCCGCGGCAGCGGGAAGATCAGGTCGAGATTGATCGAGCCGAAGGCGACGATCACTTCACCGGCTCGAAAATGGCCGACAGCACGGCGGCCGGATCGCGATCAAACAACCGAATCAGCGTCATGGCGGCCGGATCAGGCTTGTTGCGGCCCTGCTCCCAGTTCTGCAGCGTACGCACGTCAACGCCGAGGCGGGCGGCCAGGTCGCGCTGCGAAAGACCATGGCGGGCACGCACCGCGGCGATCTCGGCCGCAGAGCTTCCTTCCACCCTCCGCCGACTCATGTCGACACGAAGGTTCTTGAGGTCGGCTGCGAGGCTGGTGAGGTCGCAGTTTCGGTCCACAAGACAGACTGTCAAATTGTGCTCGGCAAGGTCGGTTATCGCAACATGCGCGAGGCGAAGCGTAACACCGGCCTCACGCAGCCGCTTGGCCACTGGGATCAGCGGGCCAACGTCACGTGGGCATCGTAGCAGCACCAGTTCGCCCTCGTCGGAAGACAAGGGGCGTCGGGACTCGACCCGGACCGGCCCCAGTCGTGCGAGCCGTTCCATCAATGCGGAGTTCATCGACATCGAGAGCCTCCATCACCAGTCGCACGATGGCACGAAGCTGCGTAATGCCGACGCTGCCGGGACCGGAGCCGTTCACATCGCATCTGGCCAACCTAATCGAGCGATCATTCCACACGACACAAGCCACCACCTCAACGAACGACGTACCATTCGCGAAGCGCGCCGAAATCACGTCGCCAACGTCCAACTCAAGGTCGACCAGCTGCCACAAACGAACATCCCAACGACATAGCCGTCAGCGTTGAAATAGAGGAGCGTCCGCAGCGTCGTGCGAAACACGTCGCCAGGATTTTCCTACGTGAATCACGTATAGATGTCAACCCTCCCGCCCCAGCGCCGCCATCATCTCCCCCCACTCACGCTTGCTCAGCCCGCTGCCGGCCTGCTCTACCGCCTCGCCCGCCAGCATGCGCTTGACCACCACCAGCATGCCCGCCGAGAGCGTCACCGCGCCCAGCCGATAATCCACGAAAGCCGCATGGGTCAGCGGGACCCAGGCCTTCACCATCTCCAGCATCGCCTCGGCATAGGCGCGGATTTCGTACTGCGCATGCGAATCGGCGCGCAAAGACAGGAAATGCAGCAGGTTGAGCAGGTCGGTCTTCCAGTACCACTGGGTATAGGTATTCAGCGTCAGGTTCATCCGCGCCAGCTCGCGCGCAAGCCCCTTGCGGCCGGGGTCGACAGGCGTGCCATCAACCCCTTCGTTCAGCATGGTGGCGTAGTGGTCGTAGGTGCGCATGGCATCGCCGCGCAGCAGGTCGAGCACCGATGCCGCCTCCACTCCCTCCAGCACCTCGCCCCGGCCCTGCCGGTTGCTGGGCGACTGGGATGCAAGGTGCTCCGGTGCGGGCAGATAGAACTCCCGGTCCAGGATCGAGTAGCGCGCCGAATATTCGTTCACGCTGGCGGTGCGATGGCGGATCCACTGGCGCGCGATGAAGATCGGCAGCTTCACGTGGAACTTGATCTCGCACATCTCGAACGGGGTGGAGTGGCGATGGCGCATCAGGTAGCGAATCAGCCCGGCATCCTCGCTGACCCGCCTGGTGCCCCGGCCATAGGAGACACGCGCGGCCTGCACCACCGCGGAGTCGTCGCCCATGTAGTCGATGACCCGCACAAAGCCGTGGTCCAGCACCGGCACGGCGGTGAACAGCATGTCCTCCAGCGCCGGCACCGTGGCCCGCCGGGTTTCCACGCGGTGTGCCCGCTGGGCCTCGATTTCGGCTAATTGATCGCTCGTGAGTGACATGAGGATCGAGTCCCTTTCATCCGCAGCCAAGACACCCTATATTGCGTGTGCCGGCTTGCCGGCTATGGTGATAAACGGTGATTGGAATAAGCGTTGTGGACCCGGGGGCAGTGCCCGGCGCCTCCACCAAGTCCTGCAGCCGCAGGGGTATGGGGGCGAAACAGGCTCGACACGCGTGGTAAAGACTCATCTTTTGCTCGGCATGGTTCCGCCGTTATCGGGCCGTATCACAAGTGCCAATGACAATCATCAGGCGCTCGCTGTCGCTGCATAAGCGATAAGCGCGGTTAGGGGGGCCCCGGGCAACAGAAT
>JANXSA010000470.1 GCA_025352915.1 Rhodospirillales bacterium
CGCCGCGAAACCCCAACCAGACCGGGAACATATGCCCCACCACCGCCAGCACCCCGGCGATATAACTGGCATCCAGCCCCGCCAGCTTGGCCCCCAGCACCACCGCCACCACCCCCTTGCCCGCATCCAGCAACAGCGTCGCCGCCGCCAAACCCTTGTGCCCGGTGCGCAGCACATTGGTCGCCCCAATACCGCCCGAACCGATCTGGCGGATATCCCCAGCCCCGCCAAGCCGCGCGAGCAAAAACCCAAACGGGATCGAGCCCAGCAAATAGGCCGCCAGCAGCGCAAACAGGAACGGAATGGCATTGGTCATCCAAAAACCCTCCGCCCGCCATGCCAGGTGCCGATCACCCGACCCTCCAGCGCCCGCCCGTCAAACGGCGTATTCTGCGCCTTCCCCGGCATCGCGCCGGCCTCCACCCGCCAGCCGTACTCCAGCTCGAACAGGCACAAATCCGCCGCCGCCCCGCGGGCCAGCGTCCCCGCGCCGCACCCCAACAGCCGCGCCGGCGCCACCGTCAGCATCTCCAGAGCCCGCATCAGCGGCAGCCCCCCGCCATGCACCTGCACCAACGTCACCGCCAGCAGCGTCGCCAACCCCGTCCCCCCCGCCGCCGCCTGGGCAAACGGCAGCCGCTTGTCGTCGGCATCGCGCGGCTGATGGTCCGACGCCACGGCATCGATCGTCCCGTCGGCCAGCCCCGCCGCCACCGCCATCCGGTCCGCCTCCGCCCGCAACGGCGGCGACAACTTGGCATAGGTGCGGAAATCGCCGATCGCCGTCTCGTTGAGATCGAAATACGGCGGCGCGGTATCGCAGGTGACCGCCGCACCATCCGCCTTCGCCGCCCGGATCAGCGCCAGCGCCTCCGCCGTCGAGACATGGGCGAAATGCACGGCCCCCCCGGTCATCCGCGCCAGCCTGATGTCGCGCCACACCATCATCGCCTCGGCCGCCGCCGGAATGCCCGGCAGCCCCAGCCGCGTCGCCAACTCCCCCTGCGTCGCCACCCCCGATCCCGCCAGCGCCGGCTCTTCCGGATGCTGCACCACGCGCGCACCCCATTGCGCCGCATAGGCCAAGGCAAGCCGCATCATGTGCGCCGAGCCGATCGCCCGCGCCCCATCGGTGAATGCTACTGCCCCGGCCTCGCGCAACAGCCCCAGCTCCGCCAGTTCCTTGCCGGCACACCCCCTGGTCACCGCGGCATAGGGCAGGATCGTCAGGCTGCCGGTCTCCTCGCCGCGCGCGCGCAACAGCCGCACTAGCGAGGGATCGTCAATCGCTAGCTCGCTGTTCGGCAGCGCCGCCAGCGTGGTGATCCCCCCGGCCGCCGCCGCCTGCGCAGCACTCGCGATGGTTTCCCGGTATTCGCCACCCGGCTCGCCCAACTCCGCCCGCATGTCCACCAGCCCGGGACACAGCACCGCCCCCCCGGCATCCACCACCTCCACCCCGTCCGGCCGCCCCAGCGCCGGGCCAACATCGAGAATCCGCCCGTCGCGCACCAGCAATCCGCCCATGGCGTCGAGCCCGCTCGCCGGGTCGATCAGCCTGGCGTTGATAATCAGGACATCAGTCATTGCGGCGGTTACCCCGGGCCAGAATGTCCAGCACCGCCATCCGCACCGCCACCCCCATCTCGACCTGTTCCTTGATCACGCTGCGCACCGGGTCATCGGCCACCGCACTGTCGATCTCTACCCCCCGGTTCATCGGCCCGGGATGCATGACAATCGCGTCGTCCTTCGCCCAGGCCAGCTTCTCGCGGTCCAACCCCCAGAAACGGAAGTATTCCCGCGGACTCGGCACCAGGCCGCCGGCACCGCTCATCCGCTCGCGCTGCACCCGCAACATCATCACAACATCCGCGCCTTCCAGGCCCTTCTTCATGTGATGAAACACCTCCACCCCGAGCCGCCCGGCATCGGCGGGGATCAGCGTCGGCGGCCCGATCACCCGCACTCGGCTGCCCATCGTGGTCAGCAGATGAATGTTCGACCGCGCCACCCGGCTATGCAGCACATCGCCGCAAATCGCGATCACCAGCCCCTCCAGCCGCCCCTTGCGCCGCCGTATCGTCAGCCCATCGAGCAACGCCTGGGTCGGATGCTCATGCGTGCCATCCCCGGCATTGATCACCGCAGCGTCAACCTTCTGCGCCAGCAAATTCGGCGCCCCGGACTGCCCATGCCGCACCACCAGCAAATCGCAGTTCATCGCATTCAGCGTCGCCGCGGTATCCAGCAGCGTCTCGCCCTTGTTCACCGACGAGGTCGAGACCGACATGTTGATCACATCCGCACCCAGCCGCTTACCCGCCAGCTCAAAACTGGTCCGCGTCCGCGTCGAGTCCTCGAAGAACAAATTGATCATCGTCCGCCCGCGCAACAGGTCGCGCTGCGTCTTGCCCGAGCGGTTGAGCAGCACATAACTCTCGGCAAGGTCGAGCATCGTCTCGATCTCGGGCGGATGCATCCCCTCGATCTGCAACAAATGGCGCGGAGAAGTGATCACGCGAAGAATCCCGAATCGGTTCGGAGGCGCACGTTAACCGCGCCGCCCGTCCGGCGCCATGCGGCAAATGCTATGCTATGCGCTGCCATACCCACCGGAGCCCCGCCATGCGCATCGACGCCATCCCCATCGGCAACAACCCGCCCGACGACGTCAACGTCATCATCGAGGTCCCGATCGGCGGCGAACCGATCAAGTACGAGATGAACAAGGAAGCCGGCACCCTCTTCGTCGACCGCTTCCTGCACACCCCGATGCGCTACCCCGGCAATTACGGCTTCGTCCCCCATACCCTCAGCGAAGACGGCGACCCGATCGACGTCCTGGTCGCCAACACCCGCCCGATCATCCCCGGTGCCGTGATCAACGTCCGCCCCGTCGGCGTCCTGAAAATGCACGACGAAGCCGGCGGCGACGAAAAAATCATCGCCGTCCCCTCGCCAAAACTCACCAAACGCTACCTCAACGTCACCAACTACGACCACCTGCCGCTGATCACCCTGGAACAAATCCAGCATTTCTTCGAACACTACAAGGACCTGGAACCCGGTAAATGGGTCAAGGTCATCGGCTGGGGTGATGCGGCGGAGGCCCGCGCAATGATCCTGGCAGCAATCGCGCGGGCGAAGTAAGCAAGAATCTTCTTTTTGTGAACAAAAAGAAGCAAAAAAACCTCATCTATTAAGTAATACTCCCTCTCCCCTTGGGGGAGAGGGTCGGGGTGAGGGGTAGTTTCTGAACCGAACTCGCCGTCATCTGAACCGCAGCGAAAGATCCACGCTTCCCCTGCCCTTGCCAAGCCAGCAATTTTTTCCTTGCATTCCGTCTATCAGTTAGTTAGAATGCACGCGAATGGAAAACCGTCCATCCCCGCTGAGCGACCAGCTCACGAGCCTGCGCAGCAATGCGTGGGCCCGGCGGGAGAACCGCGCCCTGTTGCCGGCGGCCCTGCACGCCCTGATCGCCGCCATCTTCGCGCGCATTTTCGCCCGGCTGGACCAGCTCCTCCAGGCCTGGCAGACCGGCACCCTCCCCCCGCCGCCAATCAAATCCCACCGCAATCCGGTGCCGCGCCAATCCCGCGCGGCCACGCGCACATCCCGCCACAGCCCCCATCCGCGCATACTGGCCGAACCCGCCCCGCGCCCGCGAGCCCGCGTGGCGAGCACCCGGCCGGTTCCCGCCATGGCCGCGCCCGTATGTGCGCCCGGTGTCACATCACCCGCCGCCATCGCGGCACGGGCGCGCGCACCTCCGCCCACCTTGCGCTCCCGATGTCGCAACTCCCCCCGTCTTCGGGGGTCGCACGACGTCGCTCATAATGTTACGTTATCGATACAAAATGCCACACCCACCCAGCGGCCGGTCGCAGCACTATTCCTTCTTCTCCCGATAATCCCCGAACGCCGCATCCCGCTGGCTCAACACCGCACTCACGCTCTTGCCGTCCCGCTTGAACTGCGCCCGATACTCCAGGCTCGCCTGGGTGGTGAACGCCAGCGCCTGCAACTCCGTCCCCGCCCGGATCGCCGCCCGCAGCCCCTGCGCCTCCATCGCCCGGTGCACGCTGCGCTTGTTGATCTGGTTCAACTCGGTCGGGATCAGCGCCACCCGCGCCGCGATCTTCAAAACTTCCTCGTCCAGCGAAGCCGCCGGAAACGCCCGGTTGGCAAACCCCTTCGCCGCCGCCTCAACCCCGGAAATCCCATCCCCGGTCAGCATCATCTCCATTGCATTGCGCATCCCCATCAGCCACGGATGAAACTGGTTGTCCGGCGGCGACATCAGCCGCACCGGCGGATAGCCAATATTCGCATCCTCGGCCACATAGACCAGGTCGCAACACGTCGCCAACTCGCTCCCGCCCGCCAGGCAATGCCCATGCACCTGCGCGATCACCGGCTTGGCGAGGTCCCAGATCTTCATCCAGCCCTCCACTACATGCCGCGCCCAGGCCCCCGGCCCGCCGGCGGTGTAATAAGGCTGCTCCACCGCATTGTTCGCCGAAAGATCGTAGCCCGAACAGAACGACGGCCCCGCCCCGCGCAGGATCGAGACCTTCACCTCGGGGTCACGGTCGGCATCGATCAGCGCCTCCATGATGGCGCCGCGCAGTGGATTGTTCAGCGCGTTGCGCTTCTCCGCCCGGTTCATCGTCAGCCGGCGGATGCCGGGGGCCGGGGTGTCGATCAGCAGGACTGGCTTGTCGGACATGGCGTTTCCCTCGCGTTTTGCGATGATGATCCGCGCTGGGTGGAAAAGGCACAAGGGGAAGGAAGGGTGTTCTTTTTCTTCAAAAAAAGAAGACCTGCCTGCCGTTTCTCTAACAACGCGACGACGAGCCCGGCCTCAATCGAGCCACACGCCGTCGCGCATCAATTCGCGCCCAGCCAGTTCCGCCTCCTCGCGCCACGCCTGGATGCGCCGCAGCCGGATCCAGATGAAGGCCATCCGTGCGGCACTCCGGCGCGGGTCAAATCCGGTGCGCGCGGCGAACCTATCCGCGATCGCCGGCGCCACCGCCGCCAGCGGCAGCGACTCCGCCGTGCCTTCGATCACCACCACATCCCGCGTCGTCCCCAGCGTCAGCCGCGCCCGCCCGGTGGCCCGCAGGTTGCGCGCGGTCACCGATTCATCCGGCGTCGCCAGCAACAGGCGCTCACCATCCCACAGGAACGACAGCGGAATCAGATGCGGAATGTCCCCCCGCGCGGTGGCCACCCACACATCGACATCGCCCTCCAGCCGCGCCAGCGTGTCGCGCCGCCGCGCCGCGAGGTCGCGTTTGGTGCCGGTCGGTGTTGGCGGCAGGGCGGGGTGCATACAAGCAGGGTCCTTCGCGCTGGCGCGTAAGGCCTGAGTTCACCATGCCGCTTCCCCGCCGGCAAACGCCGCGATCCGCCGCGGCCGGCCTACAGCCCAGGGAATGCCTTGTCGAACTGGGCTTTCTTGTGCGCGTCGCCCCAATTCGTGCCCTTGGGAATACCCGAGCCGCCGCCCTTCTGCACCGTCGAGGTCGTGGTGATCGCCGGTTGCGAGGCCGTCGTCTGTTGCGGCGCAAAGATGTTGAGCTCGGTTGCCTTGGCGGTGCAGCGGCTTTCGAAGAAGGCCCAGAAATCGGCCGGCATATCGCCGTTGGGGCTCACAATGTTCTTCACCAGGAGCCGTTTCGACTCTTCAAGCGATACCCCGGTCACGCCAAAAGTCATCGGTTGCATCCCGAGCTTCGTATCGTCCTGCTTGGCGCTCAGTACATAGACCGAGACGTGGACCGTCTTCGATTTCTGGAATGTCGCGTGGACATCAAACCCGTCGCCCTGGAAGTCGAGGAACTTCAGGAATCCATGCGCCCATCCGGTGGTGGCAGCCTCCCAACTCGGTTCCGGCATCGTTGTCCCCCATGTGCTCGCGGCGCCGGCCCACCCGGCGCGTCATCAACAGGATGCAACGTCATCCTGCCATGGGGGTCATCAAATCGCCGTCAAAGCGATGCCGCCGCAATCCGCGCCAGCGACTCCTCGCGCCCCAGCGCCACCAGCACGGCGTCGATCCCAGGGCTGATCGTGCTGCCGGTCAGTGCGGCGCGCAGCGGCTGGGCCACCGCGCCGAGCTTGCGCCCGCTCGCCTCGGCAAATGCCCGCAATGCGGCATCGACGCCCGCCAGGCTGAAATCACTCGCCGCGAGGCCATCGGTCACCTCGCGCAGCATCAGCCGGTTTTCGGCCGACAGCAGTGCGGTGGCCTTCGGCGTCATCGGCAGGGGCAGCGGATGCGCCAGGAATGTGCAGGAGTCGGCCAGTTCCACCAGCGTCTTCGCCCGCTCCTTCAAGGCCGGCATCAACGCCCGGATGCGGTGCATGGCGTTGGTGCCAAGCGCCAATGCCTCCCGTCCCGCCAGCCGCCGCACCACTTCGCCGGTCAGCCAGCCATCGTCGCGCAGCCTCAACCAATGCGCGTTGACGTGCTGCAATTTGGCATAGTCCATCCGCGCCGCGCCGCGCCCGACGCCATCCAGATCGAACAGCCGAATGGCTTCATCGCGGTCCAGGATCTCGACATCGCCATGCGCCCAGCCGAGCCGCAGCAGGTAGTTACACAACGCCTCGGGCAGATAGCCCTGTTCCTGGAACTCCAGCACGCTGACCGCGCCATGGCGCTTGGACAGCTTCTTGCCGTCCTCGCCATGGATCAGCGGAATATGGGCGAAGTGCGGCCGCTCCCAGCCCATCGCGTCATAGATTTGTGCCTGGCGGAACGCGTTGGTCAGGTGGTCGTCGCCGCGGACGACATGGGTGATCGCCATGTCGTGGTCGTCCACCACCACGGCGTGCTGATAAGTCGGCGTGCCGTCGCTGCGCAGGAGGATCATGTCGTCCAGCTCGGTGTTGCCGACGCGCACCGTGCCCTGGACCAGATCTTCAATCACCGTCTCGCCCTCGCTTGGCGCGCGCAGGCGGATGGCCGGCGCCACGCCCGCCGGCGCCTCGGCGGGATCGCGGTCGCGCCAGGGTGAGCGGAATTTGGTCACCTTGCCTGCCGCGGCGGCGGCCTCCCGCGTGGCCTTCAGCTCGTCGGCGCTGAGGTAGCAATGATAGGCCGAGCCGCGCGCCACCATTTCCCGCGCTACCTCGGCATGGCGCGCCACCCGTTGGCTCTGGAACACCGTTTGGCCGTCATTGGCCAGGCCGAGCCATGCCAGCCCCTCCAGGATGACCTGGGTCGCGGTGTCGGTGGAGCGTTCGCGGTCGGTGTCTTCGACGCGGAGCAGGAATTCGCCGCCGTGGTGGCGGGCGAATAACAGGTTGAACAACGCGGTCCGGGCGCCGCCGATATGCAGCAGGCCGGTGGGGGAGGGGGCAAAGCGCACACGTACGGTCATGGCCGCTATCTACGGCCAGTTGGCGGGTTTTCCCAGGCCTCCTCCGAGAACCGCCCGAGATGCGCCTGATTCTCCGGCTTGGCGTTCTGCCGCGCCGCCGCCTTGGCCGACACGCTGGCAATGCCTTCGACGGGATAGCCCTGTTGCGCCAGCGCCAGGCCGCGGTCGAACACCTCGAAATAATGCGCGATCAACCCGTCGCGCAGGCGGAATCGGCTGATCCCCTCGAACAGCACAGGGCGACCCTCCGCGCCCGGCCGGCGCGAGGCATAGCTGAACCGCCACCTGGCATAGCCGAGATCGCCGATGCAGACCGGCTCGACGAATTCCCACCAATAGTCGCGCCCGCCATCGTGGAAGCGTTGCAGCATCGCCGCGATCGGGCCGGCTCCCTGGTGCGGGCCGAAGAACCCATCCTCGTAGACGCCGTCCGGCGTGAACAGCGCGGCCAATCCCGCGCCGTCATTGCGCCGCACCGCATCGGCGAAGCGGTCCAGCAAGGTCGTGAAACTCATCGTTCTTCCCCCGTACATTTTGGTCACGACCGGCAACGAAACCAGCGTGACGCCAACCCATTCGGCGCGTAGCCTAACGCAATGCAATCGGGCGCGCGCGCACCTCGTTTTCGCTGGCTCGCCGCGCTGATCGATCGCGGGCACGCCATGGCCGAGGCCGAACGCGGCCGGTTTGCCCCGTTGCTCGCCGTGGCGCTTGCCGCCGGGGCCGCGCTCTACTACGTGCTGCCCGCCGAGCCAGCTCCGCGCACCGGCCCGGCTTTCATCCTCGTTGGCCTGTCACTGGTCCTGATCGGCCGCGCCCGATGGCCGGTTCTCGCCTTGGGACTGCTCGCCGCTTGCTTCGGGATCGGCTTTGGCGTGGCACAATTCGCAACCTCCCGCGCGCCGCCGCAACCCGTGCTGCCGACTCGCGCCACCATCATCACCGGCACCGTCGCCATGGTCGAACCGCTGCCACAGGGCCGCCGCGTCACCTTGTCCGCCGCGCGGCTCGGCGATGCGCCGGCCCTGGAGCGCACGCTGCGCATCCGGCTGCGCCCGACCGATACCCAGCCCGTTGCCACCGGCGACGTGCTGCGCATCCGTACCATGCTGCTGGCGCCCTCGGGCGCTCCGCTGCCCGGCGGCTGGGACATCCAGTTCGATGCCTTCCACACCGGTGGCGCCGGCTTCGGCTATGCGCTCAATCCCGTCGAGCGCCTGGCCTCGCCGCCACCCTCCGGGATGACGGCGCGGCTCCAGGCGCCGCAGGAAGCGATCATGCTGCGCATTCATGC
>JANXSA010000478.1 GCA_025352915.1 Rhodospirillales bacterium
CGATCGAGGAGAGCGCCGTCGTGGGGGCGCTGGCCAGTTGCACGGTCACGAGTCCGTCGAGGTCAGAGAGGGAAATGCTGCTATTGATTGACTGGCTAGTGCCGGACGTGACGGTGTAACCACCGCTCGTTGCGACGAAAAGGTTCGAGGTGCCGTTTTGTCGGAAGATCCAGACGTCCTCAGGCCCGCCATTCACCCGCTCCGCGCCGTTGGTGAGCGTGCATTCAAGCCGTCGAATGATAGAGTTGCTGTCAGTGTATTCAAACCAAACGCTCAAAATGCTGCCGGTCGAAACGAAGGTGCTAGTATTGGTCGGATTTACTAAAGGGTCGACAGGATACAACTTAATGTTTGTAGCTACTATAATGCTTCCGACCAAAAAGGTATTGCCGCTTGGATTTGTTGCGTTATTTAGTGATGAAAATGATGCAAAGTAAGCCATCTTATTCTACCTTCGCTAACGCCGGCAGCCCATTAATGGGGATCTGAAATGATTGCCTGCGCGCCGAGCGGCTGGTGCACAAGCTCCAAATCTTCACCGCTGCCCGCAGCGCCGGACCAGGGACACATACGCGCGCTGATCCAGTGGTTCACGCCGAATTGACGACTCAATATGCCGAACCGACCGGAACGTGTCAACGATTGATGGGCAGGCACGTCGGCGTTGCACCGTGGGCGCGAAAAACCCCGAGCGCTGCACAGGCCGCGGCGGCGGTGATGCCGCTGGCCGGCGCGAGCGCCACGACGGCGTCGGTCGTGGCTCGCCGTCGCTGGATGTCAGCGGGCTGCCCAGCAACTCGGCCACTTTTTTTGGAGTTCGATGATCGCTTCGGCGCGTGTCAGCCGCAGCGACAGGCGGGCATTGTCTCTCTGAAGAAGTGCCAGTTCGGCGGTGAGCGGATTGGTTTTGGCAGCTTTCGGTCCGCGCCTGACTGGTGCCAGCGCACTGAATGCCCCGGCGTCGCGTTGCCGGCGCCAGTCGGTCAGGGCCGAGGAGTAGATGCCCTCGCGGCGCAGGATGGCGCCGATGCCGCCGACCGCAGCAGCGCGATCGGCATTGGCGAGGATGTGCCGCTTGTCCTGGGTGGTGAAGCTCCGCCGGCGCGGACGAGCCGACAATTCGGGTGATGCAGCGGCCGGCGCCGGCCGCTGCATCGATCTGTCTCGGGAGCATGGGCTACGCCCGCCCTCCGCGGCCCCACGGCAGCGGCAAGACGTGCGTATCAACCGGCAGGCGATCCACCTAAGGAAGCTCCGATTAAGTTCCAATCGGCCGGCAATTCGTGAGTCTTTTCAACGGTCCGGTCGGCCGCAGAAGGACTTGTTCAGAGCTTCCCTAACGGAACCGAAACGCTGTAGCGAGAAACCGAAACACCTCTGATGCTCCGCTCGGTGACGAGGCCTTTGGCATGAAGACAACTAGCTCCGGCGGGCTCACGGCCGATGCGGTGAACACCCTTGCTCCCGCGATAGTGCCGCGCAACGGTAGGATTGTCATCTGTGCTCGCGGCTAAATCTTGATCTGGTAAGCCGCGGCGCCAGATCACGGGATGCCGAAAGCTCGCGGTCGGCTAGGCAGCCACTGACCCCTCTGCTCCCCCCACACCACCGGAAACCCTTCCCGCAGCACGTGCACCCCGAGTTCCGCAGGCTGCCGTCCGTCCATGACCGCCTCGACGATATCCGGCGCCAAGAGCGTCAGCGTCAGAATCTTCCCGAGGTAGCCCCGATCCAGCTTCTCCCCCGCCGCCAATTCGGTGACCGACCCGTAGCGGCCGTCATCCAGCATCCATCGCCACCGATGGGCACTGGGGAGCGCCTTGATCAAACTATTGTCGACGTGGGAGCGGTGTCCGACCAGTCGGGGGCCATCCGTGCTATTTCACCATCCATGGAAACTAAAGCCCCAATCCCACTCGCCGTCCTCGTTGGTATCCAGAAGCCGGACGACACCGACATCGCGCACGAAGCCAGCCTCGAGGAGTTGGGACGGCTGGTGAAGACGCTGGGCTATGAAGTGATTGGCACGGTTTCGCAGAAGCGCGAGGGTACCGGCGCCGGGTTGCTGCTGGGTAGCGGCAAGCTGGCTGAGCTGGCGGCACTGACTGGCGGCACCGGTGTGGTCGGTTCAATGGCGGCGCCTCGAAAGTCCAAGGCCCGGCAGCGGTTCGAGGGCGCAGCCGAGATTGCCGGCCCTGTCCAGTCCGATCCGGATGCCACGCGCAAGCCTGAATTCGTCATCGTCGACCATGAACTCTCGCCAAGCCAAATCCGCAACCTTGAGCGCGCGACCGGCGCTCAGGTGCTGGACCGCACGGGCGTCATCGTCGAAATCTTCAACCGCCATGCCAACACCCGCGAGGCGAAGTTGCAGGTGGAGATGGCGCGCCTGAAATACATGGCCCCCCGCTTGCGGGAGTCGTCCGCAGGCGGCGGCCGTCAGCAGGGCCCCGGTGCCGGCGAAAGTGCCTTGGATCTCGATCGCCGTAAGGTCCGCGACAGGATTTCGGAGCTGAAGGACCAACTGGAAGCGGTGCAGCGTGACAGCGACCAGCGTCGATCCGCCCGCCGTGACCAACTGCGGGTGGCGCTGGTCGGCTACACCAATGCGGGCAAGTCGTCGTTGATGCGTGCCCTCACCGGCAGCCAGGTGCTGGTGGAAGACAAGCTGTTCGCCACCCTCGACACCACCGTCCGTGCTCTGCAGCCGGAGACCCGACCCCGGGTACTCGTCTCCGACACCGTCGGCTTTATCAAGCAATTGCCGCACGACCTGGTCGCATCATTCCGTTCCACCCTGGCGGAAGCGCTCGAAGCATCGCTGCTGCTGTTCGTGGTCGATGCGTCGGACCAGACCTATGAGGCGCAGCTGGAGGTAAGCCGTGGCGTTCTGCGGGAGATCGGGGCGGATACGGTGCCGTCGCGCCTGGTGCTGAATAAGCTGGATCGAATGGACGCTGCGGCGCGCGCCGCCCTTATGGAAAAGCATCCAGACGCGATCTTGCTCTCCGCCCACGCACCAGAGGATGTGAGCGCCCTGCGGGATACCATTATCGCGTTCTTCGAAGCGGCGATGGTCGAAGACGTGTTGGTGCTGCCTTACGCGAAGCAAGGCCTGATCGGCGAGGTGTATGAAAGCGCGCGGGTCCTATCCGAGGAGTACAACGAGACTGGCCGCGTACTGAAGGTGCGCGGGTTGCCCAGCGCTATTACTCGGCTACGACGGACCCTTGCCGCGCACTGAGCCTCCAAATTCGGCCAACATCGGGCCTCAAGTCGGGAGCGCCGGAGGTCAGCGGCAGGTCGGAGGTCGGCAATCAACCAGACTCTCCGGACGGATTCGCGCACGAATGGCGCGGCCAAACAGCCGCTGCTGCTCCTCCCACTCCATCGGAAACCCCTCCCGCAGCACGTGCACCCCGAGTTCCGCAGGCTGGCGCCCATCCAGGATGGCGCCTCCACGATGTCCGGCGCGAGCAGGCCCAAGACGTCCGGAGGCTAGTCGAAAGCACCGGGGGCGCTCATGCCGGACAGCAGCACGCGTTCGTCGTCGCGATGGGCGTTGACCACCCGGGACTGGGTGTCGAACACCATGGTTGACTTGGTGTCGGGCAGCCAGGCCGGCCAGGGCAAGGCCGGTGTGGCGGGGTTGCCTGTGCGGGCGAAGGCGAGCCAGGCGGCGCTCATCGCATCGGCGATGCCTTGCGCTTCGGGGCCGGTGCCGACCATGGAGGCCGATTTGGCGACGTTGTCGAACACCAAGGCAAGTTCGAGCGAATGCGGGCTTTGCCATTTGCCGCCGTCGACCGGGGTCTTCCAGTCGACTTCGTAGTGATAGACCGGGGCGGCGTTCTGCGACGCCTTCTGGGCCGCCTGGGTCCAGGCACCCTTCTGGAAGGAGTTGGCGGTGGCGATGGTGAAGAACAGGTCGGACGGCGAAGCGCCAGGTCTCGCGGCACGGTAGAAGGTCAG
>JANXSA010000482.1 GCA_025352915.1 Rhodospirillales bacterium
CGAGATGCCGCGGGATCACCACCACCCCATCCTCATCCCCCACCACGATATCCCCGGGAAACACCAGCACCCCCCCGCAACTCACCACCTCGTTGCAGCCAATCGCCAGCGTGCTCGCCGTATTCGGCGGCGGCGTAAACACCCGCGCATGCACCGGCAAATCCATCTCCATCAGCGGTCCGGCATCGCGCATCGCCCCATCGGTGACCAGCCCGGCAATGCCGCGAAAGATCATCCGTGCCGCCAGGATATCCCCCACCGCCCCGCCGCCCACATTCCCCCCGGCATCAATGACAATCACGCTGCCCGCCGCCGACTCCTCAATGACCCGCCGCGTCGGATTGCCCTCCGCCGCCAAATTGGCCATCGACTTCTCCAAATCCTCGCGCAGCGGCCCATAGCGCAGCGTCACCGCCGGCCCGACAAACCGGCACTTCGCCATATTCAACGGCCGGATGTTCAACGGCGAGCGCGTCCGCAGCCCCGCCACCTTGATCAACTGCGACGTCAGCGTCGCCGTGCTGACATGGCGCAACTTCGCCAGCGTGTCGTCTGCCAAGAGGGGGGCCAAAGCGGGCAGGGCACTTGTCATGATTGTTTCCTCGCCATTCCGGTCCCCAACCCTAGCAGCCCCACCCCCGAAGGTGCCAACATGCCCCAACCCAAACGGAGGTCACCACCATGAGCGCCGATCCGAACCGCGTCATCGTCACGGGCGAAAACCCGTTCATCCGCCTCAGCGAAGTCGATGGCGGCGAAGTCACCACCAGCGCCAGCTTCTGGCGCATCATCTTCTCCCCCGGCGGCCCCGGCCACGTGCTCTACCTCAAGAGCGAACTGACCGACGACGAATGGCGCATCTACACCGACAACATCGCCATGGCCCGCTGGCTGCAAACCAGCGTCCAGGGCATGCTGAACGCCGATCTGAAAGACCTCACCATCCCGGTCTTCGACGCCAGCTTCACCCGCACCGGCGACTACCGCGACGCCTGGACCGAGACCGTCACCAGCTACGACGAGATCATCGCCCTCACCTGGTACAATCCCGGCGACCCCCTCCTGCTGCACACCGACCCGAAATCGGACCCCGCCCGCTATCTCGGCCTGTGCACCGTGCTCGTCCCCTGCGCCGGCGCCCAGCTCACGGTCAACGGCCTCACCGCCGCCGGCCGCCCCTGGCCGCGCGACCGCGAAGGCCGCCCGTTCAGCACCTGCGCCCTGGCGTTCTCGGAAAGCTGGACCGAAGCGCGCTGACGCTGCCCGAGTCTGCAGGGCGGCTCGCCAACAGGCGCAAAAGAATCTTCTTTTTGTGAACAAAAAGAAGCAAAAAAACTTCATTCCCAAGATTCTTCTCTCCCCTCGCGCTTGGGCGCGGGGGGAGCCGGAGGGGGGCTCTCCGCCTCGCTTCCACTTCCATAGAACCTCGAAGCGCCACAACAACCGCTCCCGGCATCCCATCCGCCGAACGCGCCATCAGGGCTCCCCCAGTTGGATTGGCGCCGCTCACAGGCGCGGGCTACATCGCCATGGCGCGGGGCTGACCCGGCGTCATCGGAAAGGCTGCGCTATGAAGGCGTGCGTCTATCACCGCTACGGCGCCTCCGGTGCCGTCGGCAGCGCCCTGGTGCAACTGGCCCGTCATTTCGGCGCCAACGTGACCGGCGTTGCCAGCACCGCCAACCTCGACCTGGTGACCTCGCTCGTCGCACACCAAGCCGTCGACTACACCGCAACCGATGTCACCGCCGGCACGCAAGGCTACGACATCATCGCCGATACCGTCGGCGCCATCCCCTTTGCCCGCTATCGCCGCATCCTGCGGCCAAACGGCCGGCTGCTCGCCATCGCCGCCAGCCTGCCCGACATGCTGGCGGCACTTTGGGCGCCGCTCTACGGCCGCCGGGTGATCGTCGGCCCGGCCTCGGAAGCACTGGAAGACCTGCTCCAGATCGCCACCTTGGCGGCGCAGGGCATCTTGCGCCCGGTCATCGACCGCCACTACGACAGGCCGGCATCGCCGCCGCCCACGCCCATGTCGCCACCGGCCGCAAACGCGGCAACG
>JANXSA010000514.1 GCA_025352915.1 Rhodospirillales bacterium
GCCGCCCAGGCGGCCTGTCCATCGGACGTGTCGATCAGGTCTTGGCGGATTTCGAGTTCCAGGTAGGGCACGCCGTTCGCCTGGGCGTGGGTCGGTACCGAGTGGTCGGACCTGGCGGAGAGCACATAGGGTTCGTTGGCACCGACCACGAGGCCGGGTTCGGCGCGCAGCAGGTCTAGCATGGCGTGGGCGAGCGGGAGGCTCAGTGCGTCAGCCTCGTCATAGAGCACGCCGGCGTGCCAGGGGCGGGCGATGCCCTTGTAGACGGGGGTGAAGCTGTGCATCGCCACGAACAGCAGAGGCCGGCCGGTGGCGAGGCGGGCGCGCACCAGGGCGGCCAGGGCGGCGTGATAGGGGCCGTGGATTTCGGCGACGCGGGCGGCGCGGGCGGCGGGCGGCAAGGCGGCGTTGCCGGGGATCGGAGTGCTTTCGCTGATCTCCGGGCAAGCGCTGGGCCAGTCGGGCGCGCGGTTGCAGTCGATCACCAGGCGGGAATAGGCTTGGCCGATGGCGAGCGTTTGCAGGGCGTCGGCAAGGCGGGTGGTGGTGCCCCAGACGCCGATGTCCCAGCCGATGTGGCGGGACAATTCGGCCTCCGGGATACCGAGCCCATCGAGGCTGCGGGGAATGCGCCGCCCGGCATGGTCGGCGGCCAGCAGGAACGGGCTGCCCGCGGCCGTCCAGTCCCGCGGCGAGAGCGCCGGGGGATGAAGCAGCACGGGGGAGGGCTCGTCGGCCGCGAGCAGCCGGGCGGCGTGGTCCATCGCGGGGATCAGCCGTTCTGCAGCACGTGGATGACGCGGCTGGCGACCAGCGGGCGGGTCTTGGCGCCGTAGGCTGCCATGTGGGGGGCGGCGCCGTGGGCCTTCAGCGCGTCGGCGGTGGCCCATTTTTCGACCACCACGAAGCTGTCCGGGCCGAGGGCGGTCTGGATGGCGCCGAAATCGGGCACGTCGACGACCGGCTGGTATTCGATGCAGCCATCCTCGGCGTGGACCGCCGGCATGTTGGCGTGGAAGGCTTCGAGGATGGTGGCGCGCATGCCGGGCTTGGCGGTGATGATGGCGAGCACGTGGATCATGGCCGTCTCCTGATGTTGCGGCGCGGGCGCCGGGGGCGGCACCGTAGCGCCGGGGAGGTGGCGTGCGTAACCCCCCCTTTCCCGACGCGGAAGGCCGCGCCAGAGTGGCCGGCAAGCGGCAGGCGAGGCCGCGCGAGGAGATGCCAGATGGACCCGACCTTCCTTTCCGCCAAACGCCAGGCGGCGCTGATCCGGCGCGGCGCGATCGGCTGTCGCGAGTTGCTGGATCACTATATCGCGCGGGTCGAGCGGCTGGACGGGCGGATCAATGCCGTGGTGGTGCGCGACTTCGAGCGGGCGCGCAAGCGGGCGACGGCGTTGGACCGGGATCGGGCGAAGGGGGTCACGGGCAAGCTGCATGGCGTGCCGATGACGATCAAGGAGAGTTTTGACATCGCCGGGCTGCCGACGACCTGGGGCAATCCGGGGTTGAAGGAGCATCGGGCGAAGGCGAATTCGGTCACGGTGGCGCGGTATATGGCGCAGGGCGCGGTGTTTTTCGGCAAGACCAACGTGCCGCTGAACCTGGCGGACTGGCAGAGCTTCAATGCGGTGTATGGCACGACGGGAAATCCCTGGGACCCCGCGCGGACGCCGGGCGGGTCGTCGGGGGGCTCGGCGGCGGCGCTGGCGGCGGGGCTGACGGGGATGGATACCGGCAGCGATATCGGCGCCTCGATCCGCAATCCCGCGCATTACTGCGGGGTGTTCGGGCACAAGCCGAGCTGGGGGATTTGTCCGCAGACCGGGCATGCGGTGTTCGACAATATCGACGAGTTGGACATGGCGGTGGTGGGGCCGTTGGCGCGCTCAGCGGATGATCTGGCCATCGGGCTCGAGATCATGGCGGGGCCGCTGGAGATGGCGTGGCAGTTGAAGCTGCCGGTGCCGCGGGAACGGGCGTGGGGCGGGCTGCGGGTGGCGGTGATGACCAGCCATGGGTGTTCGGATGTCGATGCGGAGATGCAGGCAGAGTTGGAGCGGCTGGCGAAGGCCCTGCGGAAGGAGGGGGCGAAGGTCAGCATGACCGCGCGGCCAGATGTCGATCTGGCCGAGGGGCATGCGCTGTATATCGAGATGCTGCGAGCGACCACGGCGGTGGGGATGGATGATGCCGGGGCGGCACAGTGGGCCGCGGTGCGGGATGGTCAGGCGGCGGATGATCCCAGCTACTACGCGCAGATGGCGCGCGGGATTTCGATGAGCCATCGGGTGTTCCTGCAGAAGAACGAGCGGCGGCAGAAGATGCGGCGGGCCTGGGCGGCGTTCTTTCGCGACTGGGACGTGCTGCTGTGCCCGCAGGCGGCGTCGCCGGCGTTTGTGCATGACCAGGCGGGCGAACGGCATCAGCGGGTGATACCGGTGAACGGTCATGACGTGCCGGTGACGGACCAGATGTTCTGGGCCGGGTTGGCGAGCTTCTATCTGTTGCCGGGGACGATGGCGCCGCTGGGGCTGAGCAGGGCGGGCCTGCCGTTCGGGGTGCAGATCCTGGGCGGGATGTACGAGGACCGAACCACCATCGAGGTGGCGCGGCTTTTGGAAAAATCCTGGCGCGGCTTTGTGCCGCCGCCGGGCTGGGCGTGATGGCGCCGGGGTCCCAAGCCGCGGCGTCCGCCGGGGTTGAGGACTCGCCCTATGCCTGGATGCGGCTCGGGCTGGCGCTGGTGCTGGGGACCATTGGCGGCGTCGGGATGTGGTCGGCGGTGGTGGTGCTGCCGGCGATCCAGGCGGAGTTCGGGCTCGACCGGGCGGACGCCACGCTGCCGTTCACGCTGGTGACGATTGGGTTTGCCGTCGGCGGGGTGTTGATGGGGCGGCTGGCGGATCGGTTCGGGGTGGCGGTGCCGGTGGCAATTGGCGGGGCGAGCCTGGGGATCGGCTATGTGATCGCCGGGATGGCGCCCAATCTGTGGGTGTTCACCCTGGCCCATGCGGTGCCGATCGGGTTGCTGGGGTCATCGGCGGTGTTCGGGCCGTTGATGGCGGATTCGTCGCGCTGGTTCATCCGTAACCGCGGGATTGCCGTGGCGATCAGTGCGGCGGGGAACTACCTGGCCGCCGCGATCTGGCCGCCGGTGATACAGGTGATGATCGACACGATCGGCTGGCGGACTGGGCATATCGTGATCGGGGTGGTGTGCGCCGTGGTGCTGATCCCGATGTCGCTGCTGGTGCGGCGGCGGCCGCCCGCGCATGCGCCGTTGGTGGCGGGCCAGGCGCCGGGGATCGCGCTGCGCGGCATCAGCCATCCGCAGATGATGGTCTTGTTGTGCATGGCGGGCGTCATGTGTTGTGTCGCGATGTCGATGCCACAGGTGCATATCGTCGCCTATTGCGGCGACCTCGGCTACGGGGTGGCGCGCGGGGCGGAAATGCTGTCGCTGATGTTCGGCTTCGGCGTGGTCAGCCGGCTGGCGACCGGGTGGATCGCGGACCGGATCGGCGGGCTGGTGACGCTGTTGCTGGGCTCGGTGCTGCAAGCCGTCGCGCTGCTGATGTATTTTGCCTTTGACGGGCTGTCGTCGCTGTACGTGGTCTCCGCCCTGTTCGGATTGTTCCAGGGCGGGATCATCCCGAGCTATGCGATCATCGTGCGCGAGTATTTCCCGGCGCGCGAGGCGGGCACGCGGGTGGGCATCGTGCTGATGATGACGATCCTGGGGATGGCGCTGGGCGGCTGGATGTCCGGTGCGATCTTTGACCTGACCGGTTCCTATCGCGCGGCGTTTGCCAACGGGTTCGCCTGGAACCTGGTGAATGTGGCGATTGCCGTGCTGTTGCTGCGGCGCAGCCGGCCGGCTTCCCCGAAACTGATCCAAGGAGTGGCGTGATGACCGATGACAGCCTGCGGGCGCGCGGCGATGCGATGCGGACCAAGCTGATGGGCGAGGGATACGCCAAGCAGCTCAATTCAACCCTTTATGCCGATCCGATCATGGTGCAGTTCCGCGAGCTGGCGACCGATATCGCCTTCGGCTCGGTGTGGACGCGGGCCGGATTGGACCTGAAGACGCGAGCGCTGATCTGCGTGATCTCCGATACCTCGACCGGGCGGTATCCGGAGCTGGCGGTGCATTTGCGGATGGCGCGCAACCATGGGTGGAGCGAGGAGGAGCTGACCGAGGCCATCCTGCATCTTTCCGTCTATGTCGGGCTGCCGTTTGTGCGCGAGGCATTGATCGTGGCGAGTGAGACGTTTGCGACGCTGCGGGCGGAGAAGTAAGGGTTCTTTTTTGAAAAAAAGAACCGAAAAACTTTCATCCATTGGCACCCGGCCTCCCAGGATGAGCCGGGTGCCTATGGGTGAAGTTTTTTTGCTTCTTTTTGTTCACAAAAAGAAGACCTTGTCTTCCTATTGAACTGTTTGGCATCGAACCGGGCACCGGATCACCGGCGAGACCGCGCGCAGTGTGCCGGCGCCGAAGAAGCTTTCCATCAGGGCGGGGTCGCTGTTGCGGCTGGCGAGTTGGATGGCGGGCGGGGGTGATGCCGCGCAGCCGGCGAGGGCAAGCAAGGCCGGCAGGATCAAGCGTCGCATGGTGGCCGCTCCGTGGTGTCTCGCTAGACTTACGGTTGCGGCGGAGGTGTCGGAACACAACTATGCGTGAAGGCGAAGTAACCAACTACAATAATATTTGATCAGTTCGCATCCTTCAGGTAACGCCCCGCCAGTTCGACGTAATGCGCGGCGGTGCGGCCGTATTTGGCCAGGTCCTCGGGCGAGAGCACGCGCCAGAGTTTGGCCGGCGAGCCGGACCAGATTTCGCCGGGGCCGATGCGCTTGCCGGGGGTGAGCAGGGCGCCGGCGGCGAGCATGCCGCCTTCCTCGATGACGGCGCCATCCAGCACGGTGGCGCCCATGCCGACGAAGGCGCGATCCTTGAGCGTGCAGGCGTGGATGATGCAGGCGTGGCCGATGGTGACGTCTTCGCCGATGATGGTCGGCATGGTGCCGGCGTTGACGTGGACGATGGTGCCGTCCTGGATGTTGCTGCGGGCGCCGACGCGGATGAAATTGGTGTCGCCGCGCAGCACGCAGTGGAACCACACGCTGGAACCGGCGCCAATCTCCACATTGCCGATTACCGCGGCGCTCGGTGCGATGAACACGTCCGGCGCTATGCGCGGCGTGACGCCCTCAAAGCTGTAGACCGGGCCGCGTCCGAAGGCGGCG
>JANXSA010000520.1 GCA_025352915.1 Rhodospirillales bacterium
CTTCTTTTTCTGAAGAAAAAGAAGCAAAAAAACTTTTCTGAATTTAGGCCGGGTGCCGATGACTGGCACCCGGCCAAATGGATAAAAGTTTTTTGGTTCTTTTTTTCAAAAAAGAACGTGCTTCCTAGCTTACCCCCAACGTCTCCCGCAGCAGTTCCAGTTCCAGCCAGCGCTCCTCGGCGGCGGCGAGGTCGACGGATGCCTGGGTAAGGGCGTCGGTTGCTTTCTGGAAGGCGCGGGTGTCCCGGCGGTAGAGGTCGGGGTCGTCGAGTTTTGCCTGGTGGCGGGCGATGTCGGCCTGGAGTTTTTCCATCTGGGCCGGGAGTTGTTCGAGGGCGTGTTTGTCCTTGAAGCTGAGCTTTCGGACGGGTGCCGGCGCGGATGGCTGGGCGGAGGGCCTTGATTTTCCGGAGTCGCGGGAGGGGGCACTGCCGACGGGGAGCCAGGGGGGCGCGCCGCGCTGGGCCAGCATGTCCGTCCAGCCGCCGGCGTAATCTTGCCAGGTGCCGTCGCCTTCGGCCACCAGGACATTGGTGCAGACGCGGTCGATGAAGTCGCGGTCGTGGCTGACCAGCAGGACGGTGCCGGGGTAGTCGGCCAGCAGCTCCTGGAGCAGTTCAAGGGTTTCGAGGTCGAGGTCGTTGGTGGGTTCGTCCAGCACCAGGAGGTTGCCGGGCTTGGCCAGGGCGACGGCCAGCGCCAGGCGGCCGCGTTCGCCGCCGGAGAGCACGCCGACTGGGGTGCGCGCCTGTTCGGGCGGGAACAGGAAGTCCTTCATGAAGCCGATGACGTGGCGGGCCTGGCCGTTGACGATCACCTGGTCGCCGCCGCGGCAGCCGTTGGCGCCGGTCAGGGTGTCGGCCAGGGTGGTGTCGGGATCGAGCGAGTCGCGGCGCTGGTCGAGGGTGACCATTTGCAGGGCCGAGCCGAGCTTGATCGTGCCGGCATCGGGGGCGAGCTCGCCGGTCAGAAGGTTGAGCAGGGTGGTCTTGCCGGCGCCGTTGGGGCCGATGATGCCGACGCGGTCGCCGCGCAGCACGCGGGTGGTGAGGCCCTGGACGATCGGGCGTTCGCCGAACGACTTGTCGACGCCCTCGGCCACCATGACCATGCGCCCGGAGATGTCGCCCTCGGTGGCGGTGAGCTTGGGGCCGCCGGCGGGGCCGCGCATCTGCTTGGTGCGGGCGCGCAATTCGTGCAGGTCGCCGAGGCGGCGGACGTTGCGCTTGCGCCGGGCGGTGACGCCGTAGCGCAGCCAGTCTTCTTCCATCACCAGCTTGCGGTCGAGCTTGTGGCGCTCCTTTGCCTCCTGTTCCAGCGTGTCGTCGCGCCAAGATTCGAAATGGCCGAAGCCGCGATCCAGCCGGCGGGCGGCGCCGCGGTCGAGCCAGACGATGCCGCGGGAGAGCGACTCGAGCAGGCGGCGGTCATGGCTGATCAGCACCATGGCGGAGCGCAGGGAGGCGAGTTCGGCTTCGAGCCAGGCGATCGCGGGCAGGTCGAGATGGTTGGTCGGCTCGTCGAGCAGCAGGATGTCGGGCGAGGGGGCGAGGACGCGGGCCAGGGCGGCGCGGCGGGCCTCGCCACCGGACAGGCGGGAGGGGTGCTCGGTGCCGTCCAGGCCGAGGGCTTCCAACAGGGTGCGGACGCGGTGCGGGTCGTCTCCCGGGCCGAGGCCGGCTTCGGCATAGGCCAGAGTCGACTCGAAGCCGGCGAGATCCGGCTCTTGCGGCAGGTAGCGCACGGTGGCGCCGGGCTGGACGAAGCGCTGGCCCGAGTCTTGATCGATCAAGCCGGCGGCGACTTTCAGCAGGGTGGATTTGCCCGAGCCGTTGCGGCCGACCAGGCACAGCCGGTCGCCGGGCGAGACGGAAATATCCGCCCCGCGCAGCAGCGGCGCGGTGCCGAGGGTGAGGTGGATGTTGGACAGGAAGAGGATCGGTGGCGCCATGCGCGGGCTCTTAGCATGGCCTTCGTCGCCCCGCTTGAATCGGGCGCCTGCATGAGACGGCTTGCGCGTGTGCGCGATGCGCGGCAGGCTTGTGTTACGGGCATGTCATATGGGGGACGTGCCTTGGGTGGCTCAGCCGTCCCGGTGTTCGAATAATCGGCAGCATTGTCTGCCCATATCAAGGAGAGCCTGCATGCTGACCCGTCGTTCCGCTTTTAAGGCCGCAGCCGGAATCGCTGCCGCCGCCAGTATTGGCGTTGAGGCTCATGCCCAGGCCCCGGTCCCGGCCAAAGACAAGGTCATCAAGATCGGCCTGAACCTGTCGTTCACCGGCGCCGATGCGCTGGGCGCGCAGCGGATTGCCAACGGCGCGCAGATGGCCTTCGACGAGGCCAACCGCAAGAAGACCGTCAAGGGCTACGTCTTCCAGATCGAGAAGTTCGACGACGCGACCGCCACGGCCGGCCAGTATGACCCGGCCCAGGGTGCGATCAACGCGCGCAAGATGGTGTCCGACAAGGCGGTGCTGGCGGCGATCGGGCCGATGATGTCCGGCGTCGGCAAGGCGATGGCGCCGATCCTGTCGGGCGGCAACCTGCCGATCATCACCCCCTCGGCGACCAACCCCGACATCACCGACCCCAAATTCGCTGCCCAGTACCGGCCGCAGGGCAAGGCGGTGTTCTTCCGCACCGTCACCACGGACGCCTTCCAGGGCCCGAACATGGCGAATTTCTATGCCGACGTGCTGAAGGTGAAAACGCTGTTCGTGCTGGACGACAGCGGCGCCTTCGGTGTGGGCATTGCCGACACGTTCGAGGCGCAGGCGAAGAAAAAGGGCATCACCGTGGTGGGCCGCGAGCGGCTTGACCCGAAAGCGGCCGACTACTCGGCGGTGCTGACCAAGATCAAGGCGGCCGGCGTGCAGGCGATCTACTACGGCGGCGTGACGCAGGCCGGCGTGAAGCTGGCCAAGCAGGCCTATGACATCATCCCGGGCGCGATCAAGGGCGGCGGCGACGGCATCTGGGGCACCGACTTCCTGACCGCCGGCGGCTTCCCGGCCGTTGAGGGCTGGTATGCCACCCAGGCGAGCCCGGAGCTGGTGGGTGATCCCGCCCTGGCCGGCTGGAACAAGCTGTATGCCGACCGGTTCAAGAGCCAGCCGGACAACTACACCATCACCGCCCACAGCGCCGCCGAGGCAATTGTCGAAGCGGCGCGCGTGGTGGCAGCCACCGGCAAGCCGGTGACGCGCGATGCCATTCGCGACGCGCTGCAAAGCGTGAAGGTCAAGACGATCCAGGGCGTGGTCGAGTTCGACGCCAATGGTGACATCAAGAGCAAGGTCGTCAGCGTCTATCAGATCAAGAAAGACGCCACCAAGGGTCTGGACGATCCGTCCGCCCAGTACAAGTACCTCTCGGTCGCGCCGGAGTCCTGAGCGGCCGGAGGCTTGAGCAGGGCCGGCGATGTGCCGGTGACGTGCTGACGTGAGATCGCCCCGGCCGCGTGCGGCTGGGGCGGGTTCCCATTTTTTCTTCTCGACTGCCGGGCTGGTGCGTTCGCCGCATCGGAGGCTGGTTCGCGTGTCCGGAGACCCTGGTTCGATGACCTTCTACGATCTGCTGCTCCAGCAGGTGATCAACGGGCTGAGCCTGGGCGCGATGTATGCGCTGCTCGCCCTGGGCTTCACTCTGGTCTACGGTATTCTCGAATTGATCAATTTCTCCCATTTCAACGTGTTCATGGTCGGCAGCTTTGTCGGTCTGTTCCTGTTGGAGACGATGGGGGTGTCCGGGCAGCTGACGATCATGACCGGGCTGCCGCTGGTGGGCGTGCTGCTGGTGGCGTTTGTCGGCAGCATGCTGTTCTGCGGCGGCTTGGGAGCGGGGATCGAACGGTTCCTGCTCAGGCCGTTGCGCCAGGTGCGCGGACCCGCGCCGATGATCACCACGATCGGCATTTCGTACGTGCTGTTTAACCTGGTGATCCTGACCCAGGGCGCGGACTCGAAGAACTTCCCCAACCCATTGCCGCCGATCGTCTGGCACATCGGGGGCGCCGAGCTGCGGCTGCGCGAGGTGCTGATCTGGCTGGTGGCGCTGCTGCTGATGGGCGGGCTGACCTATTTCGCCGGCTACACCAAGATGGGCAAGGCGATGCGCGCCACGGCCCAGGACCCCGAGGCGGCGCGGATGATGGGGGTGGATGTCGACCGGGTGATTTCGGTGGCGTTCTTCCTCGGTGGTGCCATGGCCGGGGCGGGCGGACTGATCTTCGGGCTGTACTATAACTTCACCAGCTTCATCATCGGCTTCAAGACCGGATTGTTCGCCTTCACCGCAGCCGTGCTCGGCGGTATCGGCAATGTGCCGGGTGCGATGATCGGCGGCGTGCTGATCGGGCTGATCGAGGCGATGTCGGGCGCTTATATCGCCTCGGCGTGGTCTGATGTGATCGTGTTCTCGATCCTGGTGCTGGTGCTGGTGTTCATGCCCTCGGGCCTGCTGGGGCGCGTGGCCCCGAACAAGTCTTAGGGAGGGGCTGCAATGTACGTCGCTGCCAAGGCTCTCATCTTCCGTCCGTTCGAGAACATGGAGCCGCAAAAGCGCCGCCTGCTTGGGCTGAACGCGCTGGTTGTGTTGCTGATCCTGTTCCCGTTCCTGCACGACAACGACGCCAATATCGACGCCATGGCCAATGCCGGCACGCTGGTGGCCCTCGCCCTTGGGCTGAACATCGTGGTCGGGTTCGCCGGACTGCTCGACCTCGGCTATGCCGCGTTCTATGCGCTGGGCGCCTATTATTATGGCATATTCACCGCGTTCCAGATCATGCCGCCCTGGACTGAGTTCTGGGTGCCGTTCGAGTTTTTCGGCTTCGTCGAAAAGGTCAATCGCGGCGGGCCCGACCTGGTGCATTTCACCCTCAGCTTCTGGTTGGCACTGCCGACGGCGGCGATCCTGACC
>JANXSA010000538.1 GCA_025352915.1 Rhodospirillales bacterium
CGTTGCCGAAGAACTCGTCGCGGGTGCAGTCTTCGACGATCTTGCCGACGTCCATGAAGACCACGCGGTGACTCACCTTCTTCGCGAAACCCATCTCGTGGGTGACGACCATCATCGTCATGCCTTCTTCGGCGAGCTTGACCATCACGTCGAGCACCTCGCCCACCATCTCCGGGTCGAGCGCCGAGGTCGGCTCGTCGAACAGCATGACGATCGGGTCCATCGCCAGCGCTCGCGCAATCGCGACGCGCTGCTGCTGGCCGCCCGAGAGCTGGGCCGGGAATTTTGTTGCGTGATCCATCAGCCCCATCCGCGCCAGCAGCTCGTTGGTCTTGGCCTCCGCCGTTGCGCGGTCGCGCAGCAGCACTTTCAACTGCGCCAGCATGATGTTCTCCGCCGCCGACATGTGTGGGAACAGCTCGAAGTTCTGGAACACCATGCCAATGCGTGAGCGCAATTTCGGCAGATGGGTGTCGCGCGCGCCGACCGAAATGCCGTCGATGGTGATCTCGCCCTTGCTGAACGGCTCAAGCCCGTTCATGCATTTGATTAACGTGCTCTTGCCCGAGCCGGAGGGGCCGCAGATCACCACCACCTCGCCCTTGGCGATGTGCACCGAGCAATCGTCGAGCACGCGGAAATCGCCGTACCACTTGCTGACATTTTTCATTTCGATCACAGGGCATATCTCCGTCGCAGCCGGTTGACCAGGCGCGATGCGCTGAAACAAACGATCAGGAAGGTGACAGCGACGAACACATAGAGCTCGACCGGTCGGCTGTCGCGCCCCGCCACGATGTCGGCCGCGGTGAGGAAATCGCGTAGCCCGACGACGTAGACGAGCGATGTGTCCTGCAGCATCACGATGGATTGGGTGAGCAGCACGGGCATCATGTTGCGCACCGCCTGCGGCAGCACGACGTAGCGCATCGCCTGGGCGTTGGTCAGGCCGAGCGCCAGGGCGGCGGCGACCTGGCCGCGCCGCACGCTGGAAATGCCGGCGCGGATGATCTCCGAGTAGTAGGCCGCCTCGAACAGAATGAACGCGATCAAGACCGAATAGAAACTGCTCACCGACTGGCCGGTGAGCTTGGGGATCAGCGTGTAGAACCAAAAGATCGCGAGGATCAGCGGCATCGAGCGGAGGAAGTTCACGTATCCCGCCACCAGCGCGGGCACGAGTGGGATGCGCGACAGCCGGAGCACCGCGAGGATCAGGCCGAGCGCCAGGCCGCCGGCGACCGCGAGGGCGGTGAGTTGCAGGGTCAAGACCATGCCGGCCCAGAGAAACGGGGCATTGCGGACGAGGATCGCGAAGTCGAAACCGCCAAACATGCTACTGCGCCCCGATCGTGATGGTACCGGGAATGCGGGTGCGCCGCTCGACATGTCGCATCAGGAGGATGACGATCCCGGTCACCGCGCAATACAGCAGTGTGGCGGTGGCGAATGCCTCGAAGGCCGCGAAGGTGTATTCCTCGATCTGCCGCGCCTGGGAGGTCAGTTCGAGCACGCCGATGGTGAGAGCCAGCGAGGAGTTCTTGAACACGCCGAGGAAGTCGCTGGTCAGGGAGGGGATGATGATCCGGTAGGCCACCGGCAGGCGCACGTAGCGGTAGACCTGCGAAGGCGTCAGCCCCATGGCGAGACCGGCATGCACCTGTCCACCGGAAATGGCTTCAATACCTGAGCGCACCTGTTCGGCAACGCGCGAGGCGGTGTAGAGGCCAAGGCAGAGCACGGAGGTCAGGAACTGGGGATAGGGCATGTCCCGCTTCACCCAGCGGCCCCAGTCCTCCGGCAGCAATTCAGGCACGACGAAATACCACAGGAACATCTGCGCCAGCAGGGGGATGTTGCGGAACAGCTCGACATAGACAGTGCCGGCCAAGCGGAGCGCGCGCACCTCGGTGGTGCGGGCGATGCCGATGGCGGAGCCGAGGGGAAAGGCGATGATCCAGGCGAGCACCGCGATCAGGCAGGTATTGGCGAAGCCGGAGACGATCCAGCCGAAATAGGGCTCGGCGAGCAGGATCGGCCAGTTCCAGCGATAGCTACCCATGGCCGGCCCTGAACGCCACAATGGCAAGCACCCGCCACCCGCCGAACGATGCCGGCGTGCGGCGGGTCATCCGGGTGCCGATGCGGCAGTTCAATCGGGTAGCGCGATGAGATCGAGGTTTTCACGCAGTCTTGCGCTCATCGGATAGTTGATGTTGCTCGGTCCGGGTTCAAACCATTTCTTGTAGATCGCATGCAGTTCGCCGCTGCGGATCAGCATCGTGATCGTCTTGTTGCCGAGCAGCCGCCAATCGTCGTTGTTGCGCGGAATGATCATGCCGTACGGATCGTAGGAGAAATAAGGTCCCACGACCTCCCACTCCGCGGGATTCTTGGCGAGGCTGGCGAG
>JANXSA010000627.1 GCA_025352915.1 Rhodospirillales bacterium
CCTCGCGCGCGACCACCCCCATCTTCGGCCGCCCCCGCCGCGGAGCCAAGTTATCCGGAGCGGCATGTCGTTCCACAACCGCCGCCTCGTCGCCACGAAGGTCCAGATCGACCACCGCGCCGGACTCCCGATCAAATATGAGCAGCGCCGCGTCCGGGCGCTCGGCCCTCGCGCGCCAGGCCGCCGCAGCCACTTGCGGAAGTTTGCCAATGGCCAGCCGTGCCGCTTCCGCAAAGAGAACGAACTGCCTATCCGAAGTCTCGCCGTCCATACCTGCCTCGCGATCGATCATTTATTCTATTTACCCGGGTAAAAATATCTGTCAATATCACCCGGGTAAAAACAGGAGCCACAAATGGACCATCAGGACCGGAAAGCCGCCATCGCCGCGTACAAGGAGCGCAAGCCGGCCTGGGGCGTATACGCCGTCATCTGCACCGCCACGGGCGAAACCTGGGTCGGGTGCAGCCGCCACGTCGACACCGAGCAGAACGGATTATGGTTCGCACTCCGATTGGGGACGAGCATCTACCCGTCGCTCCAATCCGCTTGGACCCAGCACGGCGCGTCCGCCTTCAGGTTCGAGGAACTGCAACGCCTCCCCGACGACCTGCCGCATTTCGCCCGTGCCGACGAGCTCAAGAAATACCAGGTATTGTGGCGCACCCGGCTCTTCGCAGCGGCGCTTTGACCACCCCTATCCGGCCACGCTCAACCCGGCGCCCAAAGCCGTCCCCCGCAAACTCTCAAACCCCATCCGCGCATAGGTCAGCGGATGGGCAATGCGCGGATCCTGCTCCGCCTCCACCACCAACCACCCGCCATATCCCGCGCGCTGCAACTGCCCCAGCAACCAGCCAAAATCGATGCACCCATCCCCCGGCACGGTGAACACCCCCTTCAGCACCGCGGCCATAAAACTCCAATCCCCTGCCAGCGCCTCCGCCAGCACTGCCGCCCGCACATCCTTGCAATGCACATGCACCACCCGCCCAATATGCCGCGCCAACAGCGCCGCCGGGTCCCCCCCGGCAAACAGGCAATGCCCACTATCGAACAGCAACCCCGCCGCCGCCCCGGAATGCGCCATCAGCGCATCCACCTCGGCATCGGTCTGGACCACGGTCCCCATGTGGTGATGAAACGCCATCCCCACCCCAAACCCCGCCATCCGCTCGGCCAGCGCAGTCACGCGGCCCCCATACCCCGTCCAGTCCCCGGCCCCCAGCACTGGCCGCGCCGACAACGCCCGATGCACATCGCCATGCTTCCCGCCCGAGAGATCGGCATAAACCACATGCCGGCACCCCATCTCCAGCAACAGGCCCAGATGCGGCAGCACCGCCTCCCACTCGGCCTCAACCCCGCGCTCAAGCAGCCGCCCATCAAACCACCCGGACACCAGGTCCAACCCATGCCCCGCCAGCACAGGCCCAAGCTCCGCAGCGACCCGCGGAAACTTCCCCCCCATCTCCGTCCCGGCATACCCGGCCAATTTCGTCTCGGCCAAACACGTATCCAGCGGAATATCCCCGCCTAGCTCCGGCATATCATCATTGGTCCAGGTGATCGGATTGATTCCGATTCGCACCACCCCCGACGCACTCACGCCCCAAGCACCGGCGTCGCCAACTCCGCCGCCGCCAGCGCCGCCACCGCATCCGCAGCCGTCGCCCCGCCAGTCCCCTCCGCCCCACCCACAAGCGCCGCAAACCCCGCCGCCTGCCGGCGCAACGCCTCGTCGATCACATCCAACCCCGCCGCCGGCCGATGCACCAGCACATCCGCCGCCCCCCGCGTGCCATAGACCATCACCCGGATCGAATCCCCATCGGGATAGCGCCGCCCCGCCGTCGCCGTGGCCGTACTCCCGCCCGACAACCGGAACATCGCCGTCGCACACTCGGCATCCCCGGCCACATGCTCGTCCTCAACCTGCGAAGCCATCGCCCGCACATCGTCGAAATCCTGCCCCGACAACCACCGTATCTGATCCAGCTCATGCACCATCATGTCGACATAGATGCCCCCGGACGACGCCCGAAACCGCGCCGCCGGCGGTGCCCCATCCCATTGCTGCGCATCCAGGTGATAAATCCCGCCCAACGCCTCAGCCGCAATCCGCGCCCGCAACGCCTGCAACGCCGGCACAAACCGCCGCCAATACGCCACCTGCAAAACCACCCCCGCGGAAACGGCGACCCCATTCGCCTCCGCCGCCATGCTCGCCCTGATCCCGCACGGCTTCTCGCACAAAATCGGCAACCCCCGCGCGGCAATCTCCCGGACCACATCAACATGCATCGGCGAAGGCACCGCGATCAGCACCCCGTCCACCCCACCGGCATCGAGCATCCCCCGAAGCGTGGCATGCACCGCCACCCCGGGCCCCTCAATCATCGTCCGCGTCGCAGCATCCGGCTCCGCCACCGCCACCACCCGAACATCCCCACCCGCGGCCAGGGCGGACATATGCGTCCGCCCCATCCGCCCGCCACCAACCAGCCCCAACCGAAACACAGCGGGCCGGAACATCGCTCAGTCCAGCTTCATGCCCTGGAACCGGATCAACCCATCCGGCACCGGCACAAACCCGGAGACCCGCGCCGAATGCGCAAACAACCATGTCAAATTATAGAGGTTCAGCATCGGCCGATCCTCCAGGTAGATCTTCGTCACATCCGTATAAGCCGCCGCCCGCTTAACCGGATCAGTCTCCGCCCGAGCCTTCCCCATCGCCGCCTCAAACACCGGGCTATTATATTTCCCCCAGTTCTGGAAACTATCCGCCCCGATAAAAATCGAGATATTCAAATCCGGATCAGCCCGCCCCGACCAGTTATTGATATGCCCCTGGTATTCCCCGCGCCCCATCGCCGCGATATTGGAATTCACCTCCCCCGCCCGCACCCGAACATCGAACCCCGCCTCATTAGCCATCGACTGGATGATCTCCGCCACCTGCACATCGCGCGGCGTCTTCACCACCATCAGCTCGAACACCGGCTTCTCCACCCCGGCCTCCTTCAACAGCGCCCGCGCCTTCGCCACATCCCGCCCCGGCACCGGCAACGCCTTGTTGAAATACGGGCTGCTCGGCAACTCCGTCTGGTTGTTCGGCACAAACAACCCCTCCAGCGCCACCTGGTTGATCACCGCCCGATCAATCGCCGCCTCGAACGCCGCCCGAACCTTGGCATTGCGCCCCATCGGATTATCCGAAGCCGCCCCATGGCCCAGGTTGAACGCGACCGTCGCATACCCCAGCCCCGGCGTCGTCACCAACCGCAGCTTGGCATCCGCCTTCACCTTGCCCGCATCCGCCGGCGCCAGGTCCTGCAACATATCCAACTGCCCGGCCTGCAAATTCACCAGCCGCACCGTCGTATCCGGCACCATCCGAAACACAATCCGGTCGATCTTGATAGCACCCACATCCCAATACCCCGGGAATTTCTCCACCACGATCCGGTCCTGCGCCACCCGCTCGACATACTTGAACGGCCCCGAACACACCGGCTCCTTGAAGAAATCCGCCCCCAACCGCTGGAACACCGCCGGCGAAGCAATCATCCCCGCCCGATCCGACAACGCCGCCACCAACGGCGCAAACGGCTGCGCCATCACCAGCCGCACCGTCCTCGCATCCACCACCTCAATGGCGCTCACCGACCGCAACTCGCCCTTGCGATTGCTCTCCGCCGCCGTCCGATACCGCTCCAGATTCGTCCGCACCACCTCCGCCGTCATCGGCGTCCCGTCATGCAAGATCACCCCCTCGCGCAACGTAATCGTGAGCGCCCGGCTATCCTCCGACCACTTCCACCCCGTCGCCAACTGCGGCTTGAAACTCAAATCCGGCTGCAAATCCCACAGCTTGTCGCACAGCGCCATGAACGTAATGCGCCCAGCAAACGTCCCGCTGCGCGCCGGGTCCAACGCATCCGGCTCATCCTGCTGCCCCACCCGCAACACCGTCGAAGGCTGCGCCACCGCAGCACCACCCAGCGCCAGCCCCACACACGAAGCAACCAGAAACCGCCGCATGCCCGTCCCTCCCGCCGAATGAAGGCGCGAGCCTAGCCCCGCCCATGCGCCGCCGGC
>JANXSA010000564.1 GCA_025352915.1 Rhodospirillales bacterium
GATTGCCGACCCGGCCGGAATCGCTTCGGTGGTGGTTGGCGCGGCGCTCGACAACACGATGAATTTCGCCTTGGACTCGGCTTATCTGAAGGGACTTACGAGCTTTACCTTCGCCAGCGGAATCACCGTCTTGAGCGGCAATGGTTTGCCCTTCTCCTGGACGAATGGTCTCACGCTCGGGGTGAGTGGCGGTACCGGCGACGCGAAAAACCGGATCGAAGGAGGCGAGTCCGTCGTCTTGAAGTTCCCGTCCGGCATGCAGTACGTGGCGATAAGGGTGAAGAACGCGGCGGACGATACGGTGAAGCTGAGCGCCGTGCTGGAGGCCGGCGCTCTCGGCACCTCGGGAACGCTGACGGGAATGCTCACGTCGTCCTTGGTTACGCCCTCGTCGCTCAACATGAATGTCAAGCTGAACCTGACCTTCGTGGGCGGTACGACACAGATCGTGAATGGCACGGTCGCCTCCAACGGCGCTTGGTCAGTGGCCTACAACGCCGGCACCAAGGTGATCGCTTCGGCGACCGTGGTCACCCTTGTCAATGGCGACCTCGTAAGCCAGGGCGGCGGCGCTTCGGGGATCGTGACTTTTGCGATCAGTGCTGACGTGGCGAGATTCGCGATCGCGCAGGATACGGCCAAGACCTACTCCATTGGCGAGACGAATAACGGCTTCCAAGTCGAACTCCTCAGCGCCAATTCCAGCCCGAGCGGGAACGGCTCTTCGTATCCGGTCGACGTCTATGCCCTCGTGAAGGATATCGTTGGCACCCCCGAGACGTTCACCGCCCTCAAGCTGAGCGACCTGCCGGCCGGGTCGGAGTTGAGCGTGAGGCTGACGGACGGCAGCTACGTCGACATCGTTCCGGTCGGCGGTGTCTTCAACCTGTCTGCATACACCAGTCTGCTGACTTCGCCGACGAGTCCCGCGGGTACCGACAAAATTATCCTGACCACACCATCGGCTCTGACCGCCGGGTTCGCGCCGACGATGACGCTGGAGACAACGGATGTCGGAGCAGCATTTACTTCGCTGACGGTCATCGGCGGCACGACCGGTTCCAGTCTTTTCGGCGGAAACGGCAACGACTACATCATCGGCGGCGCGGGCGATGACATTTTGGTCGGTGGCTTGGGCAACGACGTGCTGATCGGCGGGGCGGGTAAGGACATCTTCATCTTCAACTCCGCTCTGGTTTCCGGGAGCACCAAAACGATCTTTGACTTCAACGTTGTCGACGATATGATCCATCTGGACTATGCGGTTTTCATGGGGCTCGCCACCGGTAATCTTGCCGCGAGTGCATTCGCCGCGAATACAACGGGGCTTGCTACGACCGCGTCGGACCGGATCATTTACGACACGCTTACGGGCAAGTCGTTCTTCGACAGCGATGGAAATGGAGCTAATGCTCCGGTTCTTTTCGCCACGCTCACGGCCGGACTGGCGCTGACCAACTCAGATTTCTTCGTGTTCTGAAGAACTTCCACTCCATCTTGAAGCCGATCGCCACTCGTCAGGCGGGCGGCCTCAGGGCAGAGAAGGTTCGCCCCCGTTCCCTCCCCCATTTCCGATTGAGAGTCCTGACGTGACCTCCGTTTTTTCCTCCAGTTGGAGCTAGAGTCCGGCCCATCGAAGGGAGGAACAGATGCAGCGGAATCAGTTTTCGGAAGAATAGATTATCGGTATCCATACGTTGCGGAACGAGTCAACGACTTTGATACAGCCTATTTTGTCAATTAGGCTTGGATTACCGGCTTGGCCGCTGGCGGGTTGATCCAGACAGCGGTTGGTTTTGCGGGTGGCCTGGGGTTTCCTTTGACGAAGCGCTGGGGTTTTTCGGCGAAGGCGCGGCGGAGGGTTTTCTGTCGGGCGGCATAGACGGCGTCAGTTTGGCCGTAGTGGACCTGGTCGGGTGTCATCAGGCCGAGGCCGGCATGGTGATGATCCTGATTATACCAGTCGAAGAACGGGCGGCAGTGGGTTTGGGCGCCCTGGATGCAGCCGAAGCGTTGTGGGAAGCGTGGCTGATACTTGAGTGTCTTGAAGTGTCTCCCGGAGAACGGGTTGTCGTTGGAGGTGTGCGACTGGTGGCGGCGGTGTCGGGGTAGCAAAGCGGCGGTTCGGCGTCCCCGGCGTCATCTCGGCTTGGCGGAACGCCGCAGACGGCTCGATGCCAGGCCACGCCGCGTTGACGTGATAGCGGGGATCGAGAACGTCCCCAGGAACGGGCGTTCCATCGGCGCCGAGGCTCGGTGGCGCGACGATCGGTCCGATCTCCAGCAGCACAGCCCCCTCCGGGGGCATCGGCTTGCCCTCCGGGCCGCGCGGCCAACCAGCGGCGTCCCACGCCGCCAGGAACGCCCCCTACACCCTCTCAGCGATCCTGAAGCTGCGCGATGTGCCGGCCGGGCTGTCGCGGATGGCAAGGGCCTCTTCCCCAGGCGCCGCGACGGCGCCCCAGATTGACCGGGCGTTGAGCTCGGCGAGGGACAGGTTGGTCTCGGGCATCCACAGCGCCTCGCCCGCACCGCCGAGTGCTGCCACAAGCGCGCGATGTTGGGTGCGGATTTCGGCGGCCGACAAGAGGGGCAGGGTGAAGCGGGCAACGCGCGGGTTGGCCAGGGCGGGCACCGGGAACTCGGCGCCGAGTCAGCGGATTGCGGTCGCGCCGGTCAAGCGTCTCACGGCCTTCCTGCACGCCGTAGGCGACGGCGCGGGACACGCGCCACAGCGGCCCGGCGACGAGGCGGCCGATGTCGATCAGCGCCGCACCAGGGGCCGTCACGTCCACCAGCAGATAGCGACCCGTGGCCGCCGACGACCGTAGCAGCACGACATTGCCCTGGGAGGCCGCGTCGGTGCTTGCGGCCAGTACGCCGCTGTCGTGGGCGACGGCGGCGGGCACCAGCGAGGAGCCGGTTGCCCCCAACTGGAGGGTCTGGGTGTCGAGCAGGCGCGAGCCGTAGAACGCGAGGCGCTGGTAGGTCCCGATGCCGCTTGCCGTGCCGACAGTGCTGGAATTGCCCCAGGGCGAGCCGCCGAGCGAGACGCGGTCCATCGCCGCGGGCAGGGCGAAGGGCGTCGTGGCGAGGCGCTGGGTCGCATTGCGGACGAAAGACGTGCCCGCCGCGCTCGCCGCGCCGACCAGGGTGACCGCCGCATTGACGCTGCCCGAGATGCCCGATGGACCGTAGCCGGTGCCACCGGATATTACCGTCCAGGTGCAGAAGCCGGCGGAATCGATGGTGAAGTAGCTGGAATTGACGAAGCTGTTGTCCGGTCCGTAGCCGGCCGCGACCACATTGCCGCCGGCCGGTGCTTGCGCCTGGCACTGCACCAGCAGCGTCGCGGCGGCGATCGCCAGGCCGGTGATGCGGGTGCGGTCGGCGGCGCGCGTCGTGGCGCCCGGCGTGCCGGCGGGCGGCAGGATCGGCGAGGAGGCGCAGTTGCCCAGCTCAAGCTGGGGCGCGGCGATGCGCAGGGTGAAGTCCACCACCTGGCCGCTGGTGAAGCTCCCGGCGATGATGAGTGTGACGAAGCTCGCGGCACTGAGTGTCCGGGTCACCGGAAACCGCTGGGTGGCGAGCCCGGCATTGCCGGGGGAATAGAAAATGTCGGTGCCCTGGACCAGATCGCCCCCCGCGTTGCAGTCCCACACCGTGACGCTGCATCCTGCCAGCGTGCCGGCCACCCGACGGGCGAACACCGCACCGGTCCAGATTTGCCCCGACGACGCGGCGATCTGGGTCGAGGATTCGAACTGCACGCCCCATTGCGCCACGACGGGCGTGGTCGTGCCCTGCCAGCGCACATCGACATAGGGTATGCCCGCCTCCGTCCCGGTGCCCGCCACCGATGCCGCCAGGCCGTTGGTGGCCGTGACGGTCCAGTTCGTGGGCATGGTGCCGGGCGCGCCGACAGCGGCGCCCTCGGCGCGCGGGTTGCGGATCGAGTTCGTGCGCGGCTCCTCCAGCAGCAGGCCGCGGCAGGCCAGCGTGGCGGGGTCATGGTCGAAGCGCGTCACGTCGGCCGCGGCCTGGACAAGCGTGCCGGTGGCGTCGAAGTGCCAGCCGGCGGTGGTGCGGTTGAAGGCCCAGCCGGCGGGGAGCACCAGCGTCGCCGGCGAGGTGAACCGCAGGTCGAACGCCGGCGTCGCCTCGACCAGTCCTTCCGGCGCACCGAGGCGCCAGCGCACCGCGTCGGTGGCCCGCAGCGTGGTGGACAGCAGGGCGACCGCGTCGATGGCGGTGTCGGCGCCGAAATCCACCAGCACCGAGGCCCCAGACCCCAGCCAGCGGGTGCGGTGGCGCGGCTGCGGGTCGAGCAGGTTCGACAGCGGCAGGGACGCCACCGGCTGCGGGCCGACCGCCGAGATGGCAGCCGCGCGGGCAACGCGCTCGTCCCAGAGGAAAGCACCGGGCATCAGCGCGGCAGCCCATGGCGCGAGCGCAAGAACATGGTCATCCCTCCGGAAGTGTGGCGATGGTCAGGGTCAGGCGCCGCCCGGCCAGCGCCTCGCGCCAGCCGACGACGACGCAGAGGGCACCGGCTTCCAGGCCATAGGCCGGATAGGCCACGCGGCCGATGTTGCCGCATTCGACGGCGCCGAGATAGCGGTCGGTGGTGACCTCGTAGAGGCGCGGCCCGGCCTCGATCCACCGGCGCCAGCGCTGCGCGCGGGCCAGGACGTCGGCCTCGGCCCAATACAGGCCCGGCAGGCGCATGTCGCGCTGCTGGGCGACGCGGGCGGTGACGATGGCGCTTTCGGCGCGCGCCGGACCGGAGGCCTGGCCTGCGAGTTGCGCCCGGTCGGTGCCGACGACCGAGCCGGCGAGGTCGGTGAGCGGCGCCCAGTTGCGCCGCCAGTCCACCGCGACCGCGCGCGGCGGCGGACGCAGCGTCGCCGGCATCGGCAGGGGTTGCAGGGCGATGATCCACGCCGCCGGGATGACGAATTGCGCGGGTGCCTCGGCGCCCGGGTCGGCGATCGGGTCGAACAGGCGCAGCGCGCCGCCACGGCCACCCGCGAGCACGGCGCCCGATCCGGCGACAATCTCGGTCACCGCGTCGGCCGCGCCGATCTCCTGCGGGCCGCGATACCAACCGACCTCGCCGGGCAGGTCGACATCGGCGAAGGCGAAGGCGTCGGCCGCGATCTCGGCGTCGGCCAATGCCGGCCCGAGGGACTGGACGAGGCGGCGGACAATGCCGGCGGTGGAACTGACGAATATCGGAACGGCATCGCCGCGCACATCGGCGCTCACCCGCCCGTCGGGGCTGCTGCCGAGCTGGAACACGCCGGAGGCCGGCCAGTCGCGGTACTGGCCCACTCCCGGTGCGCCGCCGGTGGCGGTCTGGGCGACGCCGCGGATGCGCACCGCGTCATGCCCGGCGACCGCCCGCCAGTGGCTCAGGTAGGTCGGCAGCGCTCCGTTGCCGAGGTCGATGCTGCCCAGCGCGACCGGCTCGGCGTTGAACACCCGGCCGAGGCAGACCGGCTTGGGCCGCCCGGCGAGCGCGGCCGGGCCTTCGAGGGCGCCGGTGCCGAGGTAGCGGGTGGGCTGCAACGGCACCGCGAGGCGTTCGGCATTGTCCGAGATCGACAGCCGCGCGCCCCGCCCGTCGGTGGCGGCGATCGCCCGCACCATGCCGCGGAAGGCGATGCGGGTGGACGACAGCGCGGTGCCCATGCCGGACGCGGCCGGGGCGATGGCGGCGGCGGTGCGCACGGTGGCGGTGCGCCCGTCCGCGCCGCCGTAGCGGATCAGGTCAGCCAAGGCGTTGTCGCCGTCCCACAGGTCGATATCGGAGATGCCGAGGGCTACGCGCCCGCCGATCCCGATGGCATCGGCGGCGGTCTGGGACAGCACGACATCGCCCTTGATGCGGGCAGGCCAGAGGGTGGAGGCGGGATCGTCGGCGGGATCGCTCGACCAGCCGGCCGAGGCCATGCGCAGGACGGTGATGCCCTGGCCGCTGACCCACTCCGCCGGCATCGCCCTTGCGGTCCTCTCGGCCCGGCCGGTGCGCGTCGCAGGAAACCAGCCCGTCGCGGCCATCGTGCTGCTCGACATCGAAACGCGGGCCGCGACATGAGCGAAGCCTTCGCCGCGCCGGGCACCTGGCCCCCAGCCGTGCTGCCGGCGGAGTGGGTCAGCGGCCAGGGCATCACCGTCCTGCGCATGGCCTCGGCCGGCTGGTCGAGCGATCCCGCCGACGATCCCGCCTCCACCCTCTGGCCTGCCCG
>JANXSA010000566.1 GCA_025352915.1 Rhodospirillales bacterium
GTCGGCGACCTGATCCAGCGCTCCAACGGCGAAGCCATGGGCGCCCTGAACCAGCGCGTGACCGAGGCGATCGACGAACTGACCCAAATGATCGGCACGGCGCGCAAGCCGTAAGGAAGGGAGTCTTCTTTTTGTGAACAAAAAGAAGCAAAAAAACTTCATCCATAAGCGATGCGTGCCCTCCTGGCACCCAACCCATGGATAAAAGTTTTTTGGTTCTCTTTTTCAAAAAAGAACGCGCTTGCTTTCGCTTCTAGACCCGCTCCAGCAACAGCCGCGTCACCCCATCCGCCCCGGTCTCCTCGGCCAGCACCTTGTGCCCATGCTCGCGCGTGCTGCGCGGCACGTTGCGGCGCGGCTCTTCGCCTTTCAGCAGCACCAGCAGCGTCTGCCCCGGCGCCATCCGGTCCAGCGCCAGGCGGGTGCGCACGAAGGTCATCGGACAGAGGTCGCGGGTGATATCCAGCGTCCGGTCGGCGGCGGCGGTATTCATCGGGGCATCAGCCAATCCGTTTCGGTATTCAGATATATGCGCGGCATTGCCAGACCGGAAGGCCTGCTGGGCACATGGACACAAGGCGTCCCGATCGGCTACGCACAGCGTCGTTGCTGGCCGATGGCCGCGGGGCACGGGAGATTGGATGGAAAGCCGCATCGAGCGACTTTGCGTTGAACGCGGCCTGAAGATGACCGGGCAACGCCGGGTGATCGCCCGCGTCCTGTCCGACGCCGACGACCATCCCGATGTCGAGGAACTGTATCGCCGCGCGGTGGCGCTGGACGCGCGCATCTCGATCGCCACCGTCTACCGCACCGTCCGCCTGCTGGAGGAGCGCGGCATCCTGGAGCGCCGCGATTTTGGCGGCGGCCGGGCACGCTACGAACCCACCGAGCACGGCCATCACTACCACCTGATCGACGTCGAGTCCGGCCGGGTGATCGAATTCGAGGACACCGCCCACGAGCGCGTGCTGGCCGACATCGCCAAGCGTCTCGGCTTCGACCTGGTGTCGCATCGGCTGGAACTGTTCGGCCGGCGCCGCGCCAAAACCGGGGACGATTCGGCATGAGCGGGCCGGCATGAACGCGGTGGCCGATCCGGATGCCGGCTTTGGCGAGCTGCGCAGCGGCAATCTCGGCGTGCGCATCGCCACCACCGCCGCCGAGATCGATGCCGCCCAGGCGCTGCGCTACCGTGTCTTTTACGACGAGATGGGCGCCCACCCCGACGCCGCCACCGCCGCCAGCCGGCGCGATCGCGATCGCTTCGATGCCGTCGCCGACCATCTCCTGGTCGTCGACCACGCCCTCGGCGAGGGGCCGGAAAGTGTGGTCGGCACCTATCGCCTGATCCGCAGCGCGGCCGCCGCCCGCGCCGGCGGGTTCTATTCCGCCGACGAATACGACCTGTCGGCGATCCTGGCCTTTCCCGGCCAGGTGATGGAACTCGGCCGCTCCTGCGTGGGCGCCGAACACCGCAACCGCGCGGCGATGCAGCTGCTGTGGCGCGGCATTGCCGCCTATATCTCCAAGCACGACGTCGCGCTGATGTTCGGTTGCGCCAGCCTGCCCGGCACCGACCCGGACGCCCTGGCCACCGAGCTGACCTACCTGCACACCCATCACCTCGCACCCCCCGAAGTCAGGCCGCGCGCCGTGCCGTCGCGCTATGTCGAGATGCGGCGGATGGACCCGGCGAGCCTGGTGCCACGGCGGGCGCTCGCCGCGCTGCCGCCGCTGATCAAGGGCTATCTGCGCCTGGGTGGCTTTGTCGGCGATGGCGCGGTGATCGACACCCAGTTCAACACCGTGGACGTCGCCATCGTGGTGAAAACCGACCTGCTGACCGAAAAATACGTGCGCCACTACGAACGCACCGCCAAGGAAGCCGGTGCATGAGGCGGTTTGAAGTTATCATGACATCCCCACGCCTGGCCGAACCGGCGGTGGCGGTGCTGGAGGCCGCCGGCTGCCGCATCCACTACATGGCGCCCTATCCCTCCGCCGATGCCGTGGCCGCGCTGACCGGTGAGACCCAGGCGCACGCGATCCTGACCCGGCAGGGCCCGGTGAACGCCGCGGCGATGGATGCCTCCGCCCGGCTGCGGATCGTCGCCCGCCACGGGGTGGGGGTGGACGACGTCGACCTCGCCGCCGCGAAGCTGCGCGGAATCATGGTCGCCCGCGCGCCGGGCTCGAACACCCGCGCGGTGGCCGAGCATACGCTGGCGATGATCCTGGCGATGGCCAAGGATTTTCGTGCCCTCGGCACCTCGATCGCCGCCGGTAACTGGCGCGGCGCCACCACCAAGGTGCGCGACATTCGCGGCATGGGTCTGGGCCTGCTGGGCTTTGGCGCCATCGCCCGCGACGTCGCCCTGCTGGCCCAGCCCTTCGGCTTCAGGGTGATGGCGCTCGGCCGGCCCGGCCGCGCCGAAGCCCTGCCCCCGGAGATCGCCCAGGCACCCGACCTGGCCGCGCTGCTGCGCCACAGCGACGTGCTGTCGGTTCACTGCCCGTATTCGCCGCAGACCCATCACATCATCAACGCCGCCGCCCTGGCCGCCATGCCGGCCGGTAGCTACCTGGTCAACACCGCCCGCGGCGGCATCGTCGACGAAGCAGCCCTGGCCGAGGCCCTGGATCGCGGCCACCTCGCCGGCGCCGCACTCGACGTCTTCGAAACTGAACCGCCGCCGGCCAATCACAAGCTGCGCCAGCATCCCCGCGCCCTGATCACGCCGCATGTCTCGGGCGTGACGGAGGGTTCGCTGGTGAATATGGGGCTCATGGCGGCCGAGTGCATCGCCGCCCACCTGACCGGCGGCCCGGTGCCCAGCGAACGCATCGTGGTCGCCGGATAGCCTGCGGCCATGGAGGTTGGGTTGGTTCTGCGGGCGATGGCCTTGGGGGCAGTGGCGGCCCTGGCTTTGCCGCCGGTGCATGCAATTCCGGTGTTGTGGCTGGTGGTTCCGGCATTGCTGGGGCTGGTGGGCGCGCAGCTTGGGCGCTGGGGGGCGTTTCGGGTCGGGTTCTGGTTTGGGTTCGGGCATCACCTGGTGGGGTTGTACTGGATCACCGAGGCGATTTTGATCGAGTCGGCGCGGTATTGGTGGCTGGTGCCGTTGGCGGTGCCGGCGCTGGCGGCGGTGATGGCGGTGTTCATTGCGGTGGCGTGTGGTGTGGCGCGGTGGTTTCCGGCCGGGTGGGCGCGGGTGGCGGGGCTGGTGGGCGCGTGGGGGGTGGCGGAGCTGGGGCGGCAGTTCGTGGCGACCGGGTTTCCGTGGAATCCGTGGGGCAGCGTGTGGGCGGTGCCGGGGGTTGTGGGCGATGTGATGCTGCAACCGGCGGCGTGGGTTGGGGTGCATGGGTTGACGTTGGCCACGTTGGCTTTGGCGGCCACGCCGGTGTTGGGGCGGCGCGCCGTTGTTGGTGGGGTTTTCGTCTTGGTGGCCTGGGGCGGGTTTGGGGTTTGGCGGCTGGGGGGGGAGG
>JANXSA010000586.1 GCA_025352915.1 Rhodospirillales bacterium
ATCGGCCAACTCGGCCTGGGCGGAATGGCGCAACTGGTCGGCGGCTTCCAGGGCAGCGGCGCGGGCGCGGGAAGCATCACTCAGCGCGGTGTCCCGGGCCTGGCCAATGCGTTGCAGGCCCTCGGTGCGGGCTTTTGCCGCGTGTTCCAGGGCGGTCGCGCGGGTCTGCTCGGCGGCGGCAAGGGCGGTTTGCGCCGCCTCGACACGGGCAGCGGCAGCATCCTGCGCCTGTTGCGCCTGTTCCAGCCGGGCGGGATCGACGCGCAGGCCAGCCAACCGGGCGGCTTCCCGGTCCAGTCCGGCCCGCTGCTCGTCCAGCCGGCGGGCGCGCTGCTCGGCTTGCGCCAAGCCGTCGGACAGCGCGCGGTGCCGGGCGGCCAGTTCGGCGGCGTGTTCGGTGGCGCGGTTGGCCTCGGCCTCGGCCACGCGGACGGCGACCTCGGCCTCGGCGGCATGGGCTTCGGCAGCGGCCAGTTTCGGCGGGTGGGCGGCGTCTTCCTCGGCGAGGCGGGATTCCTCGAACGTCAGTCGTGTGACAGCGGCAGCGGCGTCGCGCTGCTGGTCGCCGGCATGGGACAGGTCGCGCTCGATGGTGGTGAGCCGGCTGGCGGCACCTTGCAAGGCCTCGCGGGCGCGGGCTTCCTCGGCGGCCAGTTGTTCGCCGGCGATGCGGTGGCGCTCCAGCCCGGTGCGGGCCTCGCCCTCGCGTGAGCGCAGTTCGGGCAGTGCGGCGGCTTCGGTGGTGGCCTGGGTCGAGGCCGCCAGTGCCGCCACGGTGGCTTCGGCGACCGCGATACCGGCCGCCATCAGCGCCGCCTTGGCGACCTCCCGCACCCGATCGACCCGGGCACGCTGAATCGCCAGCAACTCGGCCTCAGCGGCACGCACCAGCCCCGAAATCGCCCGATACCGATTGGCCTGGCGAATTTGCCGCTTCAATCCCTCCAACTGGCCTTCCAACTGCCCGCGAAGGTCCTCGGCACGGGAAAGATTGGCCTCGGCCGCCCGCAGCTTCAGCTCGGCCTCGTGCCGGCGCGAATGCAGCCCGGTGATCCCCGCCGCCTCCTCCAGCAACTGCCGCCGCTCATCCGGCTTGGCGCTGACCAGCGCGCCGACGCGGCCCTGGCTGACCAGGCCGGAGGAATGCGCGCCGGTGGCGAGGTCGTTGAACAGCGTCTGGACGTCGCGGGCGCGTGCCTCGCGGCCGTTGATGCGATAGGCGCTGCCATTGCCGCGCTCGATCTTGCGGCTGATTTCCAGCTCCGGCGCTTCGTGGAACGGCGGCGGCGCCACCCCCGCGGTTTCCTCCAGCGTCAGTGTGACCTCGGCCAGGTTGCGCGAGGCGCGCGCCGCGGTGCCGGCAAAGATCACGTCGTCCATCTCGCCGCCGCGCAGCGACTTGGCCGAGCTTTCGCCCATCGCCCAGCGCAACGCCTCGACCACGTTGGACTTGCCGCAGCCATTCGGGCCGACAATGCCGGTCAGCCCCGGCAGGATGTGCATCACCGCCGGCTCGGCGAAGCTCTTGAAACCGGCGATACGCAAGCGGCTGAAGCTGACAGGCAATATACTCTTCCTCGGACGTTGAGTGGCCGGGGGCGTTAAGTGGCCGGCGCTATCCTGCCGCCTGCTGCACGAGTCGGGCGAAGTCGTCGTAGGGGCGGGCACCGGCCTCCTTGCGGTTCTTGGCGCCGGGGCCGTTCAGCACGAAGCTCGGCGTGGATTCGATGCCATAGGTGCGGCTCGATTCATCCCGCGCCTTGAGCAGCGCGCTGCGCAGCCCCTCGTCGGCGACGGCCGCGTCAAAGGCGGCGCGCGACAGCCCGGCCAGGGCGGCGAACTTCGCCAACTCGTCGGTCGTGTTCACCCCGCGCGCGAAGGCCCAGCGGTCCTGGGACGCGAGCAGCGCGGTCACAAATGGGTCATAGCTGCTGGCCGGCAGGCTGCGCGCCACGGCGGCGGCGGTCAGCGCGATCTGGTCGAGCGGGAAATCATGGTAGATGAAGCGGATCTTGCCGGTCTCGACCAGCTCCGTCTTGACCCGCGGCATGGTGTCGCGGTGGAAGGTCGCGCAATGCGAGCAGGTCAGGGAGAAGAACTCGCGCACCACCACCGGCGCGTCGGCGCGGCCGATGCCGCGCTCGCCCATCGGGCCGTCGGCGCTGCCTGCTGTCGCCAGCGATGTGGCCGTCGTGCCCGGGGGCGCGGTGCCCGGGGGCGCCGTGGCCGGGGCCGCGGTGATGGGCGACTCGGATGAGCGCGCATACCAGAGGCCGCCGGCACCCGCCGCGACCACCCCGCCCGCCGCAATCCCTAGTAGTGTACGCCGCGAATTAATCATCAGAACCTCTATATCTAGTGTTTTAGCGTCAGCCCCAGAGAGAGTCGAGAGCCCCGTCGCATCGACTCTAATCCCCCCGGCCCGCCAGCACAGCCCGCCCGAGCTTCTCCAGCGCATCGCGCAAATCCCCCGCCGGCAGCCCAGCCACCGCCGCCCGGGCCTTCGCCACCGCCGCCGGGCGCGGCGGACGCGGGGCGGTGCTGGGCGCCGGGGCGTCCTGGATGAAGCGCAGCCGGGTGACGGCTACCTTGCCGAGATGGCGGTTGATCCGCTCGATCAACTGGGGAGCCAGGTGTTGCAGTTCCAGCGCCATCGGACCGGAACAGGCAATCGCCAGCGTGCCGGAGAACAGTTTTCGCGGCACGCTGACGCCGGCAATCGCCGGGCCGACGATCATCTCCCAATCCGCCACCACCTGGGCCGTGGCCGGCGCGCGCTTGCTGAACGCCGGCTTCATCAGCGCCGGCACCAGCGCGCCGATCGCCCGCGGCCCGTATACATGTCGTCCGCCGTCTGGCTTGCCGCCCTCGTCCTTGCCCGCCATACCCCGAAAATGCCTCCCGCATCCGCCCTGTTGGCCTGGTACGACCGCCACCGCCGCGCCATGCCCTGGCGCGCCCTGCCCGGCCAGACGCCCGAGCCCTACCGCGTCTGGCTCAGCGAGATCATGCTGCAACAGACGACCGTGGCCGCCGTCGCACCTTACTACGAACGCTTCCTCGCGCGCTTCCCCGATGTGCACGCCCTGGCTCGCGCCGAGGACGAGGCGGTGATGCAGGCCTGGGCCGGCCTCGGCTATTACGCCCGCGCCCGCAACCTGCACGCCTGCGCCAAGGCAGTCGCCGCCGCCGGCCGTTTCCCAACCACCCTGGACGGCCTGCGCGCCCTGCCCGGCATCGGCCCCTATACCGCCGCCGCCATCGGCTCGATCGCCTTCGGCCTGCCGGTCGTGCCGGTGGACGGCAATGTCGAGCGCGTCACCGCCCGCATCTTCGCCATTGAAACCCCCTTGCCCGCGGCAAAACCCGCCATCGCCGCCGGCGCCGCCCGCCTCGGCGACGACCCCGCCGCCCAGGCCCGGCCGTCCGACTTCACCCAGGCGCTGTTCGACCTCGGCGCCACCATCTGCACCCCGGCCGCCCCCGCCTGCGTGCTCTGCCCCTGGCAGTCAGGCTGCGCGGCCCGCGCCCAAGGTATCGCCGCCGACCTGCCGCGCAAGGCGCCCAAGCGCGCCCGCCCGCTGCGCCACGGCGCCCATTTCTGGCTGACCGACGCCCAGGGAAACGTCCTGCTTCGCCGCCGCCCCCCGCGCGGCTTGCTGGGCGGGATGACTGAATTGCCCGGCACCGCCTGGCGCGACACGCCCTGGCCCGAAGCCGAAGCCCTCGCCCACGCGCCCATGCACGCCGCCTGGCGCCGGGCGGGCACCGCGCAGCACGGCTTTACCCATTTCGAACTGACCATCGCCGTCTACGCGGCCATCGTCCCGATCATCACCGCCGATGGCTTCCTGCGACCGGCCAGCGCGCTCGCCGAAGAAGCATTGCCGTCGGTGATGCGCAAATGCGTGGCCGCTGCCATGGGGTGAAGGAAGGCGAGGGCTCTGCCCTCGACCCGCTGGGGCCGGCGGCCCCAGACCCCCTTTGCCAAAGGCGCTTATGGTTGAG
>JANXSA010000600.1 GCA_025352915.1 Rhodospirillales bacterium
CCGAAGCCGCCGTCGTCGGCTTCCCCCACGACATCAAAGGCCAAGGCATCTACGCCTACGTCACCCTCAAACTCGGCGCAGAACCCACCGAAGCCCTGCGAAAAGAACTCATCGCCTGGGTCCGCAAAGAAATCGGCCCCATCGCCGCCCCAGACGCCATCCAATGGGCCCCCGGCCTCCCCAAAACCCGCAGCGGCAAAATCATGCGCCGCATCCTGCGAAAAATCGCCGCCAACGAAACCGAAGGCCTCGGCGATACCTCCACCCTCGCCGACCCCAGCGTCGTCACCGACCTCATCCAAAACCGCGTCGGTTAAAGAACCTTCTCTCCCCTCGCGCTTGGGCGGGGGGAGCCGGAGGGGGGCTCTAAGGGCAAGCAACCAAGCAGTTCTTTTTTGAAAAAAAGAACCAAAAACTTTCATCCACTAAGCCCGCCGTCATCAATTCACTTGAACGCCCGCTGTCTCGCCGGACCTGGCCCCATCAACCCCGTCATTGCGAGCCCTTGCGAAGCAATCCACGCTTTCCTTACTTCCTCCCTGAACGGATAAAAGTCTTTTTGCTTCTTTTTCTACAGAAAAAGAAGAATCTTCCTCCCTTCCCGGAGCCCCCACCATGCGCCTAGCCGTCATCTCCGACATCCACGGCAACCTCCTCGCCCTCGAAGCCGTCCTCCAGGACATCACCACAAGAGGCGTAGACGACATCATCAACCTCGGCGACTGGATCGCCGGCCCCCTCTGGCCCCGCGAAACCTTCGACCTCCTCGCCGACCTGCAAATCCGCTCCGTGCGCGGCAACCACGACCGCTGGGCCATCGACCGCCCAGACGACCAGATGCCCCCCGCCGGCCGCTTCGCCCGCAACGCCATCACCCCAGCCCAATGCGAAATCCTCCACGCCTTGCCGGAAACCATCGACATGGGCGACATCCTAGCCTGCCACGGCACCCCCACCGACGACATGCAGAACCTGCTGGAAGAGCTGCTGGAGGGCCGCACCGCCCCGGCCAGCCGCGAAGCCGTGGCCACCCGCCTCGGCCCCGAAGCCGCCAGAAAAGTCATCCTCTGCGGCCACTCCCACCGCCAGGCCACCGTCACCGGCCCCGGCGGCGTCCTCATCCTCAATCCCGGCAGCGTCGGCTGCCCCGCCTTCGCCGACGTCCCCGCCGCTGCCGGCTGGGAATACCGCTCCCCTCACGCCCGCTACGCCATCCTCACCGAACGCAACGGCCGCTGGGGCGCCGAAATGATCGCCCTCGAATACGATTGGAACGCCGCCGCCCAACAAGCCGCCACCCTAGGCTGGCCCAAATGGGCAACCATGTTGGCAACAGGCGCGGTCTCGTAGGTCGGATAAGCGAAGCGCCATCCGACTCCCCCGCGCGCGCCAACGGCACCACCGGCCCCCATAACCCGGCACCCGAATTCCACCCCGCCAGCCAGTCTTATAAATGGGGGTCAAGGGGCCCCCGGCCCCTTGCCGCCGGAGGCTCGCTTACCGTCCTAAATCTTTTTTCCCTCATTCTGAATTTTTCCCTTGAATCTAACATAAAACGCCACTATATATATCCCCATGAAAACCATAGGGACCGCCACCACCGAGCTTGCCGACGGGCTGCACGCCGCATTTGCGGCTGCTGCGATACGTGCGCCGTTCCTGGCGCCCTTGTTTTCTCTCATCCTCGCCCGCCTGGACGCGGTCTTTCGCCAGCTCGAAGCGTTGCTCGCCGGCTGGCAACTCGGCACCCTGCCGCGCCCGATCGAGCGCGCCCCTTCAGCGGCCATTTCCGGCAGCACGCCGCCCGCCATCTCCCGCCACAAGCGCGCCCGGACTTTCATGCCGCGCGTCCGCCGCCATGTGGTCTCCGCCGGCAAAGTGGCCACCCCCGCACCCTCTATTGCGATACCGCGCGCCACGCCGATGCTTGGCGCTACTCCCCGGCGCCCGCACGCCATGCGCCAGCCCGTGACCCTGCGGATCATTTTTTCAAAAAATCGTGCATTCCATCCCGACGCCCAGCCATGCCATAATCGTTACGATATCAAATCATTTAGCCATCCGCCGCACCCGCGGCAAAATGCCCGGCAATCGCCGCCCCCGTCGCCAAAACGCCGATGGCTCCCGCCAGCCACCCTGAAAGGCAGCTGCGAGAGCCATTAGCCGGTCATCCCGCCGGGCAGTCGCCCGGCAGAATAGCGATCAGAAGTTCAGCGCGTTGAACGCGGTGGTCAAGCGGCCGCTGAGCGCGGTGAAAGCGGTCGCCAGGCCAACGGCCAGCACGCCGGCGATCAGGCCGTATTCCATGGCGGTCACGCCACGGCGGTCGGAAACAACGTTCTTGGCAATCTTGAAAATGGCCTGCATGTCGAACTCTCCTGTTTTATACTGTTACACCGGCCACCCGGCCCCCCCGGACTATCCGGAGCGGGTGACCCTGTGTCGGCGAGGAGAGAATGCGGTGCAGGCGATTACATATGTCTTACAGTTTCTTCATTCCCTCAGCCCGATTTACCCCGCCCCACCGAAAGATCGATCAGCCGTGCCCAGTTCGCCGCCGAATGCAGATGCGCATAGATCGCCCCCAGCCAGCCGCGCCGCCGCCAATCCAGGAACACCTCGTCGCTGACCTGGTCCAGCCGGTCCGGCCGGATCACCTTGAAGCCCCGCACCCGCGTCGACCCGCCGCCAGTAAAATTCACCGTCGCCTCCTCCTCCTGCAACAACCCCGCCGCCTCCAGTGCTGTCGCAAACGCCGTCGCGGCGGTGACATTGTCGCGAAAGCTGGCACAGAACTGCACCGCCTCGCTCAACGCCGCCGTCGGCTTGCCATCCTCGAACAACCGCTCCCCCGTCTCCTGGCCCAAACACGCCGCCCCCTCGTCCATCCCGACATAGGTGGTGCTGCGGGCCGGGTCCTCGACGAAGATGAACGGATAGGCCCGCACATAGGCCGGCACATAGGCATCCACCCGCCACGCGCCGGCGCTGTCCACATACAGGTTGCCGACCTCGTTGATCCCCACCAACGCCACCGGCGCCGGAATTGCCCCTGCGGCAAACACGATCGGATAATGCCGTGCCACCAGCCCGAACTCCCCCAACCCCACCGGGATCGACGCGGTCCCGGCGGCAAACCCATACCCGGCCGCGCGATTAAGCCGCACCGCCCCATGCAGGTTCGGGTTCACTCCCACCACCTTGGTGTAGAACAGCGGCAAGGAAGGTGCTGCGGTCTCGGACATCAAATGCTCCTGGTGAATGGATCAGCCACGCAAGCCGGCATAGGCGGCAATCCGCGCCGCCAACCCCGGCATCGCCGCCGACCGCACGAGATCGGCCAGATCGGTATCGCGCGTATCCGCCCGCGCCAATGCCAATGCCGTCGCCCGCTCTACCCGCGCCACCTCGGCCCCGATCGAGCCGACCGCGGCATCAAAACCATCCTGCGCCACGATCGCCGTCGCATCCGTCTGGCTGCCGATGTCCCCGACATCGAACCCGGTGCACAACGCCTTGCCTTCACCGCGCAGCACCAACAGCCGCACCTCGGGCGAATCAGCCAGGGCGCCATAGACATGGATGCTGATCGAGGGCGCGTCGGCAATCGCATTGGCCACCACATGGATGTCGCCGATGCCGGGCGAGACCATGCCGACCATGCCCGGCCGCAGCGTGGCGCTGTGGCTCGCCACCAGTGTGCCGCTCGCGCTGGTGGTGAAATGCGTCTCGGTTTCGGCCCCACGCAACATACCGATCAGGCCCCAGACCATGTGGTCATGGATCGGTGTCTTCTGGCCGGGCCCCCAGACGAAGCTGACCACCGAGAACCGCTCCAGCGGATCGCAATGTACAGATACTGGGTGTAGCGCTCCGGGTTCGCCCGCGCGAAGGCCGCCGGCAACCAGTCATCCTGGGCCACCAGCCCGGCCAGCAACAGGCGGCCATTGCCCAGCATCGCCGCCTCGTTGCCATGATGGGCGTCGGCCAGGCGCGTCATGTCCTGGACGAACTGCTTCAGCCGTTGGACGCTCATACCACCCCTCCCGCGTGCAATGCCGCGATCTCCGCCTGCCCGAACCCGACGCCGGCCAGGATGGCATCGGTATCCGCGCCCAGCAGCGGCGCCAGTCTGTCCAGCCGCGGCGTGCCATGGGCCAACGTCACGCCGCTGCCGGCGAAGCGCAGCGGACCCCAAGGCGACTCAACCGTCTGCATCAGCCCGCGCGCCTTGACCTGCCGGTGCTCGATCACTTCCTCGATGCGCCAGATGCTGGCACTCGGCGCCCCGGCGGCATTCAGCCGGTCCTCCCAGTTGCGCGGCGTATCGGCGGCAAGCTTGTCCTCGATCAGGGCGCGCAGGGCCGGCGCGTTCTCGTTGCGCAGGAACCAGTCGGCAAAGCGCGGGTCGGCGAAGGTATGCTCCAGGCCGAGAGCCTTCATCAGGGCGTCGTACTGCTTGTCGTTGTTGACCGCCAGCAGCAGCCAGCCGTCACCCGCGCGGAACAGATTAGCGGTCGGCTTGCGGCTGACCGCCTGGTTGCCGGATTGCTGCTGCTTGTGGCCGGTCACCGTCCAGTCGGCGATCGGGCCGGCGAGAAAGGCCAGGGTGGCGTCGAGCATCGAGATGTCGACGAACTGGCCGATCCCGGTATGGGTGCGCTGGAACAGCGCGCTGGCCACGCCGAAGGCCATGGTCATGCCGGTCAGCGTGTCGCACACCGCAAACCCCGCCCGCACCGGGCCGGTCTCCTCGTGGCCGGTGATCGACATGATACCGGACATCGCCTGGATTTTTCCGTCGTAGCCCGCTTCCGGACTGTCCGGCCCGGTATGGCCGAAGCCGGACACCGCGGCATAGATCAGCTTCGGGTTGATCTTCGCCAGGTCGTCGTAGCCCAGGCCAAGGCGCGCCATCACACCCGGGCGGAAATTCTCCATCACGACATCGGCCTCGGCGGCCAGGCGGCGGATGATCTCCTTCGCCTCGGGCTTCTGCAGGTCGAGCGTCAGGCTGCGCTTGCCGCCGTTGATCGCCATCCAGCCCGACGCCATGCCGCGTTCGGCCCATTCGCGCGACAGCGGGGTGCGGCGGGCATCCTCGCCCTCGCGCCGCTCGACCTTGATGACATCGGCGCCCATCAGGGCGAGCTGGAAGCTGGCATAGGGTCCGGCGAGGACCTGGGTGAAGTCGAGGATTTTTACGCCCTCGAACGGACGCGCACCGCTCATCGGCTCAAGCCGCGGCGACACGGTTGGGCCGGGCGAGTTCCTTTTGGCGGTCGAATTCGGCGCGCCGGCGAGCCAGTTCTTCGGCGCCGATCTGCTCCAGGTTCAGGTAGTCGAGCTTCCACATCCCGTCGGCGTTCCAGCGCAGCGGCGACTGCATGGTGGTTTGCGGACCGATCGCTGATTCCAGCAGGCGCAGGGCGTATTCCAACGTCGCGTCCTGGCTGGCGACATCGTGCGGTTTTCCGGCGCTGTTACCGAGCGGGAAATCGCTGAACAGGAAGCGCGGGGCGGCGGCGTGCTCGACGATGTCCTTGGCGCAGCCCATCAGCACGGTGGCGATGCCGGCGGCTTCCAGCGCGCGGGCGGTCAGGGTCGAGGTCTGGTGGCAGACCGGGCAGTTCGGCACCACGATGGCGGCGTCCACTCCGTCGGCTAGGGCGCGGGCGACGATCTCGGGCGCGTCGGTGTCGATGGTCACACGGTGGCTGCGGTTGGTGGGTGCGCCGAAGAAACGCGGGGCCACGGCGCCGATGCGCCCGGCGGCGGCGGCGCGGCGCAGCGCCGGCAGGGGGAACCAGGTGCCGTGGTCAGTCGCCGTGGTGTGGGCGCGGTCGTAGCCGATATGGGAAATGCGCAGATCGTGATCTTGGGAGGTGTCGCCCGCATAGACCTGGTAGAACTTGGCGCTGCCGTTATAGGCCGCACCCGGACCCTGGTCGCCCTTGTCCGGCTGGTACGGGGCGGCGGTGGTGATGATGGCGATGCGAGACTGCGCCAAAGGTTTTGCCAGTTTGGTGAACGGGGCTTCCAGGTGATGCGCCCAGCGATACGGCGTCGTGTAGCCGATCGCCTTGTAGTAATCGCGGGTGCGGAACATGTACGGGATCGGCGAGTCATGGTCGGGGGCAAAGCCGAGATGGTCGGTCAGCGGCGAATCCATGGGCGTGCTCCCGGCGCGGGTGGTGTGTTGGGGCGTATGGTATGGGCAGGGCGGGGTGATGTCACGTCCGCCAAGAAGGAAGCAAGGCTCCGCCGGCAAGGGGCCGAGGGCCCCTTGACCCCCATGACTAGGGCGGAGAGCACGGATCCAATGGATGGGGTCAAGGGGCCGCCGGAGGCTTGCTTACTTCTCACGCGATGTTTGACTTTGGGCGAAACTTCTGGCGTCCGTTGCCGAAACTGGGAGACCTCAGATGCAACTGACCAAGCGTGAACTTGTCCTCGCCGCACTGGCCGTTGCCGCCGGGAGCCGGACCGCCGCAGCACAGGTTGTCGAGCAATTGCAGATATTCGTGCCGGCGGCGCCTGGCGGCGGTTGGGACCAGACTGCGCGCACCATCGATGCGGTGCTGCGCGCCAACGGCCAGATCAAGACATCGCAGGTGACCAATGTGCCCGGCGCCGGCGGGGTGGTCGGGCTGCCGCAGTTCCTCAACCAGTGGCGCGGCCGGCCGAACGCGGTGATGGTTGGCGGTATGGTGATGGTTGGCGCGATCATCGCCAACAAGGCGCCGGTGAAGCTGACCAGTACGGTGCCGGTGGCACGGCTGACCGGCGAGTTCGAGGTGCTGGTGGTGCCGCCGACTTCGCCGTTCAAGAATGCGGGCGATTTCGCCGCGGCACTGAAGGCCGATCCGGGCAAGGTGCCGGTGGCCGGCGGTTCGGCGGGCGGCACCGACCACATCATGCTGGGCATGATCGGCAAGGCCGTCGGCGTGCCGGCGGGCAAACTGAGCTATGTGGCCTTTGCCGGCGGCGGGCCGGCCCAGGCGGCGCTGCTGGGCGGGCATGTTGCGGCCGGCATTTCCGGCTGGGGCGAGTTCAGCGAACAGGTCAAGGCGGGCAAGCTGCGGGCGCTGGCGATTTCCGCCGATGTGCGTCAGCCCGGCATCGACGTTCCGACGCTGAAAGAGCAGGGCATCGATGTCGAGCTGTTTAACTGGCGCGGGGTGTTCGCGCCGCCGGGGGTCACCGCGGCACAGCGGGATGCGATGATCGCGTTGATGGAGACGATGGCGAAGTCGGAGGCCTGGCTGGCGGAGTGCAAGAAGCGCGACTGGACCTCGATCCCGTTGTTCGGCGATGCCTATGCCCAATACCTGGAGACTGAGACGGCGCGCATCGAGGCGATCCTGAAAGACCTCGGGCTGGCGTGAGCCGGTGACCGCGCGCGCCCCGCATGGGCTGGCCAGCTTTGGCAGACCAGCCTGGCCCGAGACCCTGATCGGGCTTGGGCTTTTGGGTTTGGCGGGGCTGGTGTGGTGGCAGACCGGGGCGATCGCCAGCACGCCGATGTATGCCAAGGTGGGGCCGCGGATTTTTCCGTACCTCACCGCGCTCGGGCTGGGGGCGATGGCGCTGGCGATGGTGGTGCAGGGGCTGCGCGGCGGCTGGCAGCCGGAGGAGGAGCGCGAGGTCACGACCGACTGGCGGGCCGTGTTTTTCGTCGTTGCGGGGCTGTTTTTCAATGTGGCGCTGATCGTGCCGCTGGGCTTTACCGCAGCCTCGGTGGTGATGTTCGTGTTGGTGGCGCATGGCTTTGGCAGCCGGGCGCCGCTGCGCGATGCCGGCATCGCGCTGGTGTTTTCGCTGGCGGCGTTCTTTGGCTTTGCCAAGGCGCTGGGGGTGAATATCGGCGCGGGCTTGATCGAACGCCTGTTGGGGGCTTGAGGCGATGGAAACCCTTGCAGCACTCGGGGCGGGCTTTGCCGTGGCGCTCAGCCCGGAGAATTTGTTGTGGTGCCTGTTGGGCACCTCGCTCGGCACCGCGATCGGCGTGCTGCCGGGGTTGGGGCCGGCGCTGACGATCGCGCTGTTGCTGCCGATCACGTTTCAGGTGCCGGCGACCGCCGCTTTCATCCTGTTCGCCGGCATCTATTACGGCGCGATGTATGGCGGCTCGACCACCTCGATCCTGCTGAACACGCCGGGCGAGAGTGCCACCATCGTCACAGCCCTCGAGGGCAACCGGATGGCGCGCTCCGGCCGGGCGGGGGCGGCGCTGGCGACGGCGGCGATTGGCAGTTTCGTGGCGGGCACGATCGGCACGCTGGGGATCACCTTCCTGGCGCCGGTGGTGGTGGATTTCGCGCTGAAATTCGGGCCGGCGGAGTATTTTTCCCTCATGGTGGTGGCGTTCGTCACCGTCTCCGCCGTGCTGGGGTCGTCGCCGGTACGCGGGCTGGCGTCGCTGTTCTTTGGCATCTGGCTCGGGCTGATCGGCATTGATTTGCAGACCGGGCAGGCGCGCTTCACCTTCGGGCTGGACGAATTGCTTGATGGTGTCAACGTGATCGTCGTGGCGGTCGGGTTGTTTGCCATTGGCGAGACGCTGTACGTGGCGGCACGCCGCCATGCCGGGCAGGACGAGATCATTCCGTTGCGCGGCTCGTTATACATGACGCGGGCGGAATGGTCGCGCTCGTGGAAGCCGTGGCTGCGCGGGGCGGCGATCGGGTTTCCGATCGGCGCCATGCCGGCCGGCGGGGCGGAAGTGCCGACCTTCCTGAGCTACTGGACCGAAAAGAAGCTCTCCAAGCACCCCGAGGAATTCGGCACCACCGGGGCGATCGAGGGGGTGGCCGGGCCGGAGGCGGCGAATAATGCCTCGGCCGCCGGGGTGCTGGTGCCGATGCTGACGCTGGGGCTGCCGACCGGGGCGACGGCGGCGATCATGCTGTCGGCGTTCCAGAGCTATGGCATCAATCCCGGCCCGCTGCTGTTCCAGAGCCAGCCGGCGCTGGTCTGGGGGCTGATCGCCAGCCTGTATATCGCCAACATCATGCTGCTGGTGCTGAACCTGCCGCTGGTTGGGTTGTGGGTGCGTATCCTGCGCATTCCGCCGCCGCTGCTGTATGCGGGCATCCTGGTGTTCGCCACCATCGGCACCTATGGCATCTCCAACTCGGTGGTCGACCTGATGCTGCTGTATGCGATCGGGGCGGTGGGGTTCCTGATGCGGCGCTATGATTTCCCAACTGCGCCGGTGGTGATCGGGATGATCCTGGGGCCGCTGGCGGAGCAGGAATTCCGCCGGGCGATGACGATTTCCAACGGCGATTGGGGGGTGTTCGTGACGAAACCACTCTCGGCAACGCTGCTGGCGCTGGCGGCGCTGGCTTTGGCCGGGCCGCTGCTGTGGCGGCTTTCGCGGCGGAGGAGGACGGCATGACACTGGCCAGTTTTACCAAGCCCGGCCGTTTCCTGCGCGGCAACCTGCACACCCACAGCACGCGCTCGGACGGCAAACTGGCGCCCGCGGAGGTGTCGCGGCGCTACCGGGCGATGGGGTATGATTTCTATGCCCTGACCGATCATTTCCTGGCGCGCTACGACTGGCCGATAACCGACACCACTGGCCATCGCGCGCCGGGCTTCACCACGCTGATCGGCGCGGAGCTGCACAGCGGCAAGACCTCGCAGGGCGATATCTGGCACATCCTGGCTGTCGGGCTGCCGTTCGATTTTGCGCCGGCGGCGGCCGATGAGAGCGGGCCAGATCTGGCGCGGCGGGCGATGGCGGCCGGGGCCTTCGTGGCGATCGCGCATCCGCAGTGGTACGGGCTGACCGAGGCGGATGGGCGGGCGTTGTCCTTCGTGCATGCGGTCGAGATCTATAACCACAACTGTCTGATCGACGCCGATCGGGCGGATGGCGCCTATCTGCTGGACCGGATGCTGGGCGAGGGGCACGACTTCACCGCGATTGCCGTCGATGACGCGCATTTCGGCGACGCGGCGGACGAGAACGCCGATGCCTTCGGCGGCTGGGTGATGGTCAAGGCGACGGAGAACGCGCCCGAGGCAATCCTGGCGGCGCTGAAGGCGGGCGACTTCTATGCCACCCAGGGGCCGGCGTTCCACGACATGCGCATCGAGGGCGACACGCTGATCGTGCGGACTTCGGCGGTGACGCGGGTCATGGCGCTGGGGGCGGCATCGCGCGCGGTGAAGGTGGCGGGGCAGGCGATGACCGAGGCACGGCTCGACCTGACGAAGCTGCGCGGCGGCTGGGTGCGGGTGGTGGCGATCGATGGCGCCGGGCGCAAGGCGTGGACGAACCCGATGCGGATTGGGTGAGAGAGCAAGGCTGGGCTCCGCCCAGCCTTGCTGCTAGGGCTTTACCCGAAACAAGAGCACCTCCGCCCGCGCCGCCGTGCCAGTGGCCTGTGCCGCGCGGTCGAGTTCGCGTTGCAGCACCGCGAGATATTCCCCCACCGGCTCTTGTGCCGACCGCGCGCCGAGGTCGAGCGCACGGGCCGTGGCGATCGCGGTCAGCATATGCTGCCCCGGCCGCGACGGCGCGGTCGCCTGGAGGCGGATGCTCCACTGGCCGGAGGGGACCGTGCGGCGCATCACGTGGTGCACCACCCCGTCATTGCCGTGCAGGTCGACTTGCAGCATGCCGCCGCCGGTACCTTGCAGGGTGGCGGCAAACGGCGCGCCGGCGGCGACCTCGCCATCGGCCATCGCCAGGCGCAGCGTCTCGCGCACCCGTTCGCGCCGCACTGCAGCGCCGAGGACCGCGATCGGCGGACACAGGCCGGGATCGAGCGGATCGGTGGCGACCTGGAGACGATAGCCGCCGGCGCGCGCATGGTTCAGAAAACTTTCCAACGTCAGGTCCTGCCGCGCCGGGCCGGTGACGCTGATCACGCCGGCGTCGTCCTGTGATAGCAGCACAAGGGCGCAGGGCAGCGTGGCCGCTTCGATGCGCAACGCCGCCAGCCCGGTCGAGACCGGGATCGCCGGCGGCGATTGCGGCGTCGCCACCGGCTGCGGCGGGGCCGGCATGGCCGCGGGCGGCGGGAGCGGGAAGACCGGCGTCGGCAGCGACGGCACGACTGCCGCCTGGCGCGGCGGCGAAGGGGACGGCGGCTGGAACAGGGTGCGGCCGAAACCGACCCCCAGTGCGATCACTGCCGCCAACGCACCGGCCCCGACGAACCACGGCCACAGGCGCCGGGCGGGCGCCGCGATGTTGCCCGCCGATGCTATCGTAGACGGGGCGGTCGTCGACGGTGCCGGCGGCGCGATGGTTAGCACTGGCGTGGGCGCGGGAGTTGGCGCGGCGTCGCGCGTGACCGAATGCGCCTGGGTCAGCATCTGCGCCATCGCGCCGGCCGAGCCCGGCCGGTCGGCGGGGTCCAGCGCCAGGGCGGCGTCGATCACCGCAAGGAAGCCTGCGTCATACCGGCCGGCACCGATTTCCACCGCGGGTGCCATCGGTCCGATCGCGCGCGACGAGGCGGCGTGCTGGCGGGTGATGGCGTCCGTGACCTTGCCGCCGATCGCCTCGTAGCCGATCGCGCCGACGGCGTAGATGTCGGAGAACGGGCCCTGGCGGGTGCCGAGAATCTGTTCCGGCGGTGCGTAGCCGCCCGAGAAAATCTGGGTGAAGCCGTGCGTCTGCTGGCCGCGCGCCTCGCGCGAGGAGCCGAAATCGATCAGCACCGGGCGGATGTCGTCGCGCAACAGGATATTGGCCGGCTTGATGTCGCGGTGCATCAGCCCGGCCTCGTGCACCACGGCGAGGCCGGCCAGGATCTCGGACAGGATGCGGCGCAGGTCTTCCTGCGGCATGCCGCCGGGGTGGTCGCGCAGGGCTGCCTGGAGCGTGCGGCCGATGATGTATTCCATCACCATGTAGGCGGTACCGTTCGCCTCGAAGAACGTCTGCACCCGCACGATGTCGGTCTGGCCGGCGCGGGTGCGGCCGAGGCCGATCAGGGCGCGCGCCTCGTAGACGAAGCGGCTGCGGCAATCGTCGAAGACCTGGGCCTCGCCGGCCGAGGCGGCGTGCACCTGCATGCCCTGGCGGACGGCAAATTGGCGCGGGAAGTATTCCTTGAGGGCGAAAAACTGGCCCAGCAGGTCCTCGGCCAGATAGGTCACGCCAAAGCCACCGCGGCCGAGCAGGCGGACAATGCGATAGCCGTTCAGCACCGTGCCCTGGGCGAGCACGTCGTTCGGCCAGATGGCGTCGTCGCGCGAAGCCTGGTCGCTCATCGCGGCGGAACCTCGGATCGCGGCATCGAGGCCGGTCTCCTTTTGTTAGGAAGCGGGTTGTTGGGAAGCAGGTTGGGCGGGTTTGCCGGGGGCAACCTAGCGGATCGCCGCCGCTCGCACCACAATAGCTCCGGTGAATTCACCGCGATCCCCGCGCGGCACGCGGGGGCCGCCAAGGAGGATACGAGATGAGCGATGCAAAACTGGCGCCGAACCTGCCGCAATGGATGGTCGACCATGTCGGCCGCTATTTGTCGAGCGGCGGCACCGACGGGCATATGTACACCATCAACGCGCCGAACCTGCCGACCATGTCGGTGCCGTCGCTGCTGCTGACCACCGCGGGACGCAAGAGCGGCGAGAAGTTCCTGTTCCCGCTGTTCTACGGTCAGGCGGGCAGTTCCTATTTCGTCATCGCGTCCAAGGGCGGGGCGCCCGCCCATCCCGGCTGGTATCGCAACCTGCTGGCCAATCCGGTGGTGGAAGTGCAGGTCGGCACCGCGAAGATGCAGGCCCGCGCACGCACCGCTTCGGGCACCGAGCGGGCGGCGCTGTGGGAGAAGGGGGTGGCGATCTGGCCGCCCTTTGCCGACTATCAGCGTAAGGCAGTCGACCGGGAGATTCCGATCGTGGTGCTCGACCCGGTAGCCTGATACCCACGACCCCCTGCCTTCTGGAGCGCATTGCATGAACGATATCCCGGACTACACACCGCCCGAGATTTGGACCTGGAACAAGGCCAATGGCGGCCGGTTCGCCAGCATCAACCGGCCAATCGCCGGCCCCACGCACGACAAGGAACTGCCGGTCGGAAAGCACCCGATGCAGCTTTATTCGCTCGGCACGCCCAATGGCCAGAAGGTCACGGTGATGCTGGAAGAGCTGCTGGCGCTCGGCCATGCCGGCGCGGAATACGATGCCTGGCTGATCAAGATCGGCGACGGCGATCAGTTCGGCAGCGGCTTTGTCGCCATCAACCCGAACTCCAAGATCCCCGCCCTGCTCGACCGCAGCGGACCGACCCCAATCCGGGTATTCGAATCCGGCGCGATCCTGATGCACCTGGCCGAGAAGTTCGGCGCCTTTCTGCCGACCGAACCGGCGGCGCGGGCGGAGTGCCTGTCCTGGCTGTTCTGGCAGATGGGCAGTGCGCCGTATCTCGGCGGCGGCTTCGGGCATTTCTATGCCTATGCGCCGATGAAGAACGAATACGCCATCGACCGCTTCGCCATGGAGACCAAGCGCCAGCTCGACGTGCTGGACCGCCGTCTGGCGGAAAGCGCCTATCTCGGTGGCGCCGACTACACCATCGCCGACATCGCGGTCTGGCCCTGGTACGGCGGGCTGGCCAAGGGGCTGCTGTATGGCGCCGGGACGTTCCTGGGGGTGGACGAATACAAAAATGTCCAGCGCTGGGCTGACATAATCGCCGCGCGCCCGGCGGTGAAGCGCGGGCGGATCGTCAACCGGATGTCCGGCGAGCCGTCGCAGCAATTGCATGAGCGGCACGATGCGAGCGATTTTGATACCAAGACGCAGGACAAGATCGCGAGCTAAGGCTGGGCTCCGCCCAGACCCGCGTCGTGCGAAGCACGCTCACGCGTGTCGGGCCGAGCCCCCTGGACCCTCATGAATTAAGGTCCAGGGGCTTGGCCCCTGGCGGGTCCAGGGCAGAGCCCTGGCCTTTCTTCAGTGAAAATCCCGGGACTTCGGCAGCACGCGGACCTCGCGCGGATGCCTGGCGCGAGGGGGTGGTGGTTCGTCGGCGATATTTGCGGCGTGCGTCTCCGACAATGCCAGGAGGTCGGCGCTACGGTCCTCGATCTCGCGCGCCATCAGGTGGACCACGCCTTCGGGGCTTCGCTGCATCAGCCCTTCGACCAGCATCAGCCGGGCGGACATCACCGCGGCGCGGAATTCCTCGAACTGGCGCGCCCAGAGCACGACGTTGACGATGCCAGTCTCGTCTTCGAGGGTGATGAAAATGGCATTGCCGCTGCCGGGCCGCTGGCGCACCAGCACCACCCCGGCCACGCGGGCGCGCCGCCCGTCCGGCAGGGCGTTGGCCTCGGCGCAGGTCACGACGCGATCCTGGCGAAAGCGCTGCCGCAGCAGGCCCATCGGGTGGCCCTTCAGCGACAGGCGCACCATCTGGTAGTCGGCCACCACATGCTCGTGCAGCGCCATCTCGGGCAGGGGCTGCGCCACTTCGTCGCCCATCTCGTTGGTTGCCGCGGCGGCGAACAGGGGGAGCGCGTCGTCATCGGGCAGGCGGCGGACGGCCCACAAGGCTTCGCGGCGGTCGAGGCCGATGGAGCGGAAGGCGTCGGCATCGGCCAGAATCCGCATCGCGCGCGCCGGCAGGCCGGTGCGGTGCCGCAGCTCCTCGACGCCAGCAAAACCGGCGCCGCGCACCTGTTCGATGCGGCGGCCCCAGGCTTCCGCAAAACCATCGACCTGGCGAAAGCCGAGGCGCAGGGCGAAGGGGGCGCCCGCCTCCAGCGTGTTGTCCCAGTCGCTGTGATTCACGTCGACCGGGCGCGGCTCGACGCCGCCGTTCTCCTGCGCCTCGCGCACGATCTGGGCGGGGGCGTAGAAACCCATCGGCTGGGCGTTCAGCAGGGCGCAGGCAAAGGCGGCAGGGTGGTGGCATTTCAGATACGACGATATATAGACCAATTTTGCAAAAGACGCAGCGTGACTCTCGGGAAAACCGTAGCTGCCGAAGCCCTTGATCTGGTCGAAGCAGCGCTGGGCGAATTCCCGTTCGTAGCCGCGCGCGACCATCCGGCCGACCATCTTGCTTTCGAACGAGCCGATGGTACCGACATTGCGGAAGGTCGCCATGGCGCGGCGCAGGCCGTTCGCCTCGCGATCGTTGAACTCGGCGGCAACCATGGCCAGCTTCATCGCCTGTTCCTGGAACAGCGGCACGCCCTCGGTCTTCGCCAGCACCTCCCGGAGCTCATCCGGGTCATGCGGCGGGGCGGGCGAGGGGTAGTCGGGCTTCTCCAGCTTGTTCCGCCGGCGCAGATATGGATGCACCATGTCGCCCTGGATCGGGCCGGGGCGGACGATCGCCACCTGGATCACCAGGTCGTAGAAGCGGCGCGGCTTGAGGCGCGGCAGCATGTTCATCTGGGCCCGGCTCTCGACCTGGAACACGCCGAGCGATTTTCCCGCGCACAGCATGTCATAGGTCGGCCCATCCTCGCGCGGCACGTCGGCCAGGCCCCAGTCGATGGCCTCGTGCTGGCGCAGCAGCTCGAACGCCTTGCGGATGCAGGTGAGCATGCCGAGCGCCAGCACATCGACCTTCATCAGGCCGAGCGCGTCGATGTCGTCCTTGTCCCATTCGATGAAGGTGCGGTCGGGCATCGCCCCGTTGCCGACCGGCACCATCTCGTCCAGCCGCCCGCGCGCCAGGATGAAGCCGCCGACATGCTGGGAGAGGTGGCGCGGGAATCCCAGCAGGCGTTCGGCGAAACCGGTGGCGCGGCTGATCTCGGGATTGTCGGGATCGAGCCCCGCTTGCCGCACCCGCTCCGGCCCCAGGCTGCCGCCCCAGCTGCCCCATTGCATCCCGGCCAGCCGCGCGGTGATGTCCTCGGTCAGGCCGAGCACGCGGCCGGCCTCGCGGATCGCGCTGCGCGGGCGGTAATGGATCACGGTGCCCGCCAGGGCCGCGCGGTGACGGCCATAGGTGGCGTAGATCCACTGGATCACCTCCTCGCGCCGCTCATGCTCGAAATCGACGTCGATGTCCGGCGGTTCGCGGCGCTCCTCGGAGATGAAGCGCGCGAACAGCACGTCGTTCTCCGCCGGATCGACGGCGGTAATGCCGAGCACAAAACACACGGCCGAATTGGCCGCCGAGCCGCGCCCCTGGCACAGAATGCCGCTTCTGTCGGCGAAGGCGACGATTTGCTGGATCGTCAAGAAGTAGCGCGCGTAGTCCAGCTTGGCGATCAGGGCGAGTTCCTGGTCCAGCAGCGCCGTCACCTTGGCCGGCACGCCTTCGGGATAGCGACGATGCGCGCCCTGGCGAGTCAGCTCGGCCAGCCAGTCCTGCGCGTCCCAGCCCGGCGGCACCGGCTCGTCAGGGTATTCGTGCTTCAGCTCGCCGAGGTCGAAGCCGATACGGGCCAGCAGGTGTTGGGTTTCCTCGATCGCCTCCGGTGCGTCGCGGAACAGCCGCGCCATCTCGGCGGGTGGCTTGAGGTGGCGTTCGGCGTTGGCCTCCAGCACTCGACCGGCGGCCTCGATGGTGGTGCCCTCGCGGATACAGGTCAGCATGTCCTGGAGATCGCGCTGGGCCGGCGAGTCGTAGAGCGCGTCATTGACCGCCAGCAGCTTCACGCCCGCCGCGCCCGCCATGTCGCGCAGCCGCGCCAGCCGCCGCCGGTCGTCGCCGCGCCGGTGCATCGCAGCCCCAAGCCACACCGCGCCTGGTGCTGCCGCGCGCAGCCGGGCAAGCACGGCCGGGGTCGCCCGATCCGGCAGCACCACCAGCAGCAGCAGCCCGGTGGCATCGGCCAGCAGGTCGGCCAGATGCAGGATGCAGTCGCCCTTGCGCGCCCGCCGATTGCCCAGGGTCAGCAGCCGGCACAGCCGTCCCCAGCCGGCGCGGTCGGCGGGATAGGCGATGATATCCGGGGTGCCGTCGGCAAAGACCAGGCGGGCGCCGGTCGCCAGGCGAAACCCCTTCGCCATCGCCTTCATCTGTTCGGCGGTGAAGGGCAGATCGGCGAAGGCCGAGTTTTCCACCCAGATATACTCGCCCGGCGACCCGCCCTCGCGCAGCCGCTCCGGCGCCGGCAGCCCATCCTCGCGCAGGGCGCGCAGCGTGGCCCAGGCGCGCACCACCCCCGCCAGCGTGTTGCGGTCGGCAATGCCCAGCCCGGTATGCCCCAGCAGCAGCGCCGTCAGCACCATGTTCGAGCCCGGCGAAGCGCCGCGCAGGAACGAAAAATTCGTCGCGGCGGCGAGTTCGGCGTAGGAAGTCACAGGAAGATTCTTCTTTTTTGTGAACAAAAAAGAAGCAAAAAAAACTTCATCCATGCGCTGATGGGAACGCCCGTCTTAAATTGATAAAGTTTTTTTGCTTCTTTTTGTTCACAAAAAGAAGATTCTTTCTTCCTTCTCATGCGAACAACCCGTGCAAGAACCAGCGCGGCGCCGCGTCCTCGCCATGCAGCCCAGCGCGGAACACCCAGAACCGATGCCCCGCGGTATCTTCCACGCGGTAATAGTCGCGCACCGGCGTGTCGGCGTCGCGCCACCATTCCCGCCCGATCCGCTCCGGCCCCTCGGCGCGGGCGACCTCGTGCACCTGGCCGCGCCAGCGGAAACGCCGGGGCGCTGCGTCGGGGATTTCCGACACCGTCTCGATCGGCTGCGGCGGCTCGAACAGTTGCAGCGGCCGTGTGGGCGGCTCGCCGGGCTCGGGAAGCCGCCAGGGCAGGCCGGTGGCGTCGGAGGCCGCCGGCACCGCCCGCACTTCGCGGCGCGGATCATGGGTGTCCCGACGCACGAAGCGCAGCACGCGGTCGCGGCCAAAGCGGACGGACAGCCGGTCGACCAGCTCGGCGACGCTTTCGTCCTCGGTGCCGCGCCCGTCCAATTGGCCCTGGCCGCGCGGCATCGGCTCGCACAGCGACACCTCGAGCCGGATGGCATCGAAGCCGAGGCCGGGGTCGAAGCCGGGGTCGAGAGGATCGGCCAGCGCCGCCACCTGCTCGCGCCACAGCCGCAACAGGGCGGGCAGGTCGCGCGACGGCCGGCCGGTTTCCAGCGCCACATGACGCACGTGGCCATCGACGCGAAAGAACGCCAGCTCGAAGCGCCGCCCGCCCTCGCCCCGCCGCTCCAGCATGCCGGCCGCCTCGCGGATCAATGCCTCCACCACCACCTCCAGCGAGCCGGCATCGACCAGGGGCTCGGCAAACTGCCGCTCCGCCAGGCAGTCGGGCGGGCGGCGCAACGGGGTGATGTGCCGGTCCTCGCGCCCCAAAACAGCGTGCAGCCGCGTAACCAGGGCCGCCCCGAAACGAGCCGCGATCG
>JANXSA010000641.1 GCA_025352915.1 Rhodospirillales bacterium
TCCGCCCAGACCCGCCAGGGGGCCAAGCCCCCTGGACCCTTAAATGATAAGGTCCAGGGGCTTGGCCCCTGGCGGGTCTGGGCGGAGCCCAGTCTTCCTAAACCTTGGCGAGTTCCGGCAAAGCCCGCGCCCACGCCTTCAGCCCATCATCAAACGACGACAGCCGGAAGAACTCGTTCGGCGCATGGATATTCTCGTCGGCGATGGCGTAGCTCAGCATCACCGTCTCCAGGCCAAGCTGCTGCTTGACCATGGCGGAGATCGGCAGGGTGCCGCCGACCCCAACGCGCAGCGGCTTGCGGCCGTGCACCTGTTCGATCACCCGCTCGATCGCGGCGAGGAACCGGTCGTCCTCCGGCACCGCATAGGCCGGCGTGCCATCGCGCGACCGCACGACATCGAGTGTTGCCCAGGCGGGGCAGTTGGCGCGCAGATGCGCTTCCACCGCATCGCCGGCGCGCCTGGGGTCCTGGCCGGGACCGAGGCGGCAGGTGACCTTGGCGCTCGCCGTGGCGGGGATCACGGTCTTGCCGCCGACACCCTGGTAGCCGCCGGTGATGCCGTTCACCTCGATGGTCGGGCGCAGCCAGAGCGATTCCAACAGGCGCACGCCCGGCTCGATGGCCCCCGGCGACGCGCCGATCTCGGCGAAGAATTTTGCTTCGTCGAAGCCGAGCGCTTCCATGCTGGCAAAGTCGCTGTTGGACGGACGCTGCAGGCCGTCCATGAAACGCGGCACAACGATGCACCCCTCGGCGTCATGCAACGTGGCGAGCAGCCGGGCCAGCACCATCGCGGCATTGCCGACCGGGCCGCCGTAGCGGCCGGAATGCAGATCGGTGCCGGCGGTGCGGACATGCAACTCCATGCCGATATTGCCGCGGCTGTTGGTGTTGACGCTGGGGATCCCCGGGCGCCAGCGGCCGCCATCGGCACTGACCAGCACATCGGCCGCCAGCAACGCGCGATGGCTGTCAAGCAAGCCTGGCAAGGACCGGCTGCCGATTTCCTCCTCGCCCTCCAGCAGGACCTTCACGTTCAGCGGCAATCCGCCGGTTACCGCCAGCCATGCCTCAAGCCCCGACAAGGCGATCCAGAGCGGCGACTTGTCGTCCGACGCACCGCGCGCCACGTAGCGATCGGCATGCAGCGTCGGCTCGAAGGGTGGGGACTCCCATTTGTCCAACGGGTCCGGCGGCTGCACGTCGTAATGGCCATAGACCAGGATCGTCGGCTTGCCCGGCGCGCCGGTCCATTGCGCGAAGACCGCGCTATGGCCGCCATTGTTCAGCAACTGCACGTCCTGCATGCCGATGCGGGCGAGGCGCGCCTGGAGCAGCGACGCGGCCTGATCCATACCGGCCTTGTAGGCGGGATCGGTCGAGACGGACGGACAGCGGATCAGGTCGAACAGTTCGTCCAACAGGCGCTGGCGGTTGGCCAGCATCCAGGCATCGACGCTGGCAAGACTCATCGCCCGCCATCCACCTGGATGATTTGGCCGTTGACGAAGCTGCCGAGGTCGGAGGCGAAAAACAGCACGCCATTGGCGATATCCTGCGCGCTGCCCAGACGCTTGAGCGCGATGCGGCTGATCAGCGCCTCTTGCCCATCGGTGCCGTAGCTTTCCCACTGTATTTCGGTCGACGGGTTGGAGCGGATGAAGCCCGGCGCCACCGAATTCACCGTGATGCCGAACGCCCCCAACTCATGGGCCAACTGACGGGTGAGGCCGATCACCGCGTGCTTGGCGGCGCAGTACGCCTGGATGCCGGTCAGCGAGGCCTGCAAGCCGGCGCCGGAGGAGATGTTGACGATGCGCCCCTCGCCCGCCTTCTTCATCGCCGGAGCGACAGCCCGAGACAACCCCATGGCGGCGCCGACATTGACGGCAAATACCTTGTCCCAGTCTTCGTCGGGCACGTCTTCGAGCGGCCGCATCACCTGGCCGGCAACGCCACCGGCGTTGTTGACCAGCACATAGACCGCCTGTCCGCTCGCCTGCTCGACATCGCGGATCCAGGCGGTCGCGGCCGATCGATCGGTCAGATCGATCACCTTTGGCACCGCGCCGGTCAGGCGTGCGGTTTCGCCAAGCGGCTCGGGACGCAAGTCGCAAGCATGAACCACGGCCCCAAGCGAGGCGAAGGTGGCGGCTATCGCGCGCCCAATTCCATGGCCAGCGCCGGAAACCACAACCACCCGGCCATCAAAGCGGATATTCATTGGGCGATAAGCTCCAGAAGATTGTCGTCGCTCATCACCCGCTTACCGTCCTCGATCTCATGGATCAAGGCGACAAGCTTGGTGATGGTGGGTGTGGCGATGCCGTGCTTGGCGCCGATATCGGCGATCGGCTTGATCTGCACATCGACCTCGGTGCGGCGGTGGCGCACGAACAGGTCGCGCCAGATGCCGGAATGCGTCTTCGCACTTGGCCGGTTGAACACCACCAGGTCCGCCACCGCCCGCTCCGCCAGCTCGCGCGGCGCATTCGGCATGAAGGCGTTCGGGTCATAGCCGTTGAACCCCATCGGCGTGACGCCCTCGGCCAATGTCACCTCGTTCACCTCGCGGCCAATGGCGCGCCAGACCGGCATCATCTCCGGCCGCGCCAGGCAATCGGCAATGCCCTTCGCCCCCAGCGCCTGGGCGAACAGCATGGCGCCGTAGCCGAGCTTGCCCCAGAGATAGCCCGAGATGTTGTCAGTGGTGATGGCGCCGGGCTCGAATTCCGACAACAGCGCATGCAGCGCCACCAGCCGCGGCGTGATGCGGCCATG
>JANXSA010000642.1 GCA_025352915.1 Rhodospirillales bacterium
GGTCGGCGTCGGCGAATTTGGCGCCGGCACGGAGGTCGCGGTCGTCGTAGAGGGCTTGGCCGGCGAGGCCGGTATAGGCTTCTTCGGAGAGGCGGTCGCAGGCGGGGTCGCCGATTTTTAGGTTCAGGATGGCGGCTTTCCAGGGGGCGACGGCGTCGGGCCAGATGATGCCGGCTTCGTCGTGGTGGGCTTCGATCAGGGCGCCGACGAGGCGGGAGACGCCGATGCCGTAGGAGCCCATGTGGGGGACGACGAGTTGGCCGTCGGGGCCGGCGACTTTGAGGCCCATGGGTTCGCTGTATGTGGTGCCGAAGTAGAAGATGTGGCCGACTTCGATGCCGCGGCCTTCGCGTTTTTCGGCGATTTTGGCCCAGAGCGCGGGGTCGTGTTTTTCGTCGGTGGCGGCGTAGGGGGTGGTCATGGTGGTGTAGAAATCGGCGAGGTCCTGGGGGTTATCGAAGGAGTAGCGGGCGGTGGAGATGTCGATTTTTTCGAAGGCGGCGTCGAAGTAGACTTGGGATTCGCCGGTGGCGGCGAGGATGATGAATTCGTGGGAGAGATCGCCGCCGATCGGGCCGGTGTCGGCGACCATGGGGATGGCCTGGACGCCGAGGCGGGCGAAGGTGCGCATGTAGGCGAGCATCATCTTGCGGTAGGCGATGACGGCGCCGGCGTGGTCGAGGTCGAAGCTGTAGGCGTCTTTCATGAGGAATTCGCGGCCGCGCATGACGCCGAAGCGGGGGCGGACTTCGTCGCGGAATTTCCATTGGATGTGGTAGAGGTTTTGCGGCAGTTCGCGGTAGGATTTGACGCCTTGGCGGAAGATGTCGGTGACCATTTCCTCGTTGGTCGGGCCGAACAGCATTTCGCGGTCGTGGCGGTCCTTCAGGCGAAGCATTTCCTGGCCGTAGCCGTCGTAGCGGCCGGATTGGCGCCAGAGGTCGGCGGATTGCATGGTCGGCATGAGGATTTCCTGGGCGCCTGAGGCGTCCTGTTCCTCGCGGACGATCTGTTCGATGTTTTTCAGGACGCGCCAGCCGGCGGGGAGCCAGGCGTAAATGCCGGCGGCGGTTTGGCGGACCAGGCCGGCGCGCAGCATGAGCCGGTGCGAGGCGATCTGGGCCTCGGACGGGGTTTCCTTGAGGGTGGGGATGAAGCTGCGGGACAGGCGCATTGGGGGAATTGGTCCGTGAACGGTGGGGCGCGCAGCCTAGCGTGTGGGGCGTGTGGTGGCCAGGGCGGGGCTGGCGAGAAATATTGTGCAACGCACAACGCGTTTAACGAAAAAATATTTCGCGGGCCTTGGTTTTAGCGAACGAAATAGCGTGACTCCTTGGTCATGCTCCCGTAGAAAAAAAGTAGGCTCGCGCGCATGGCAGCGCAGCGGGCCAAGTTTAGGGAGGAAACGCCAGTCACGCGGCAGGAAGAGGCAAGGCCTCTCCCTCGCCGTGATGATCTTATGGGCAGAGCCCGGCGTCTACGGTAAATTCATAGTATTTCGATTATTTTTGCGCCCGTCAGGCGGGTTTTGGCGCGGCTTTAAGCTCGTGTTGCCTTTTGTGCACAAAATCAGGGCATCGCTAGGACGCCGTCGCGGAAGCTGAGCAGTTCGCTGGTGATGGCGAGGTAGAGCAGGCTCCATAGGATGGCGGTCACGATGGTGGTGGCCAGGATTTTGCGGCCCAATTGCGGTTTGGCTGGCGCGCCGCGCCAGCCGGTTTGCGGATCGGGCTCGGCAACCGGGCGGGTGCCGAAGGGCAGGACGGTGAACAGCACCAGCCACCACAGGACGAAATAGATCGCCAGGCCGGTGAGCGGGTGCATGGGTCAGACCCTCAGGAGATGGACGTCAACCAGGGGGCGTTTTTGCAGGCGGCGGCCGAGTGATTTGCGCAGGGCGGCCTTGGCGGCTTCGATCAGGGAGGCGTCGTCGCGGCGAAGGTTTGATGGCAGGTCGGCGATGGCGTGGGCGAATTCGCCGGCGATGCGGGCAGTTTCGGGGTCTTCGGGGTCGAACAGGCCGGGGGCGGAGAGGCGGGGGACGCCGCGGACTTTGCCCGACTCGTCGACGGCGAGTGAGGCGATGGCGACGCCGTTGAACAGCATGCGGCGGCGGGCACCCATGACGCCGCCCTGGAGGGGCACGAGGCGGTTGCCGTCGATGACGAGGCGGCCGACCGGGGCGCTATCGATGACTTCCGGCCGGCCGGGGGACATGGAGAGGATGTCGCCGTCCTCGATCAGGATCGGCTTGATGCCGAGGTCCTGGGCCAAGGCGGCGTGGGCGGAGAGGTGGCGCCACTCGCCGTGGACAGGGACGGTGAAGCGCGGGCGGACGAGTTCGTACATGCGCTTCAACTCGTCGCGGGCGGGGTGGCCGGAGACGTGCAGGAGGTGGTCGCCGTCGGTCAGCAGCTTGACGCCGCGGCGGACCAGGTTGTCCTGGACGGTGCCGATGGCGCGTTCGTTGCCGGGGATGACGCGGCTGGAGAAGATCACGGTATCGCCCTCGCCGAGTTCGACGCGGGGGTGGGTGTCCATGGCGACGCGGGCGAGCGCGCTGCGCGGTTCGCCCTGGCTGCCGGTGATGAGCATCAGCAGGCGGTCGTCGTGGATGTCGGCGACGTCGTCTTCGCCGAGGAAGGGGGCGATGCCCTTGAGGTAGCCGCATTCGCGGGCGGTGCCGTCGAGGTTGCGCAAGGAGCGGCCGACGATGGCGACCGAGCGGCCGGCGGCGCGGGCGGCCATGGCGATGGATTCGACGCGGGCGACGTTGCTGGCAAAGCAGGTCACCGCGATGCGGCCGCGCAGGGAGGCGATGAGGTCGGTCAGGCTGCGGCGGACGTCGCCCTCGGAGCCGGAGGTGCCTTCGACCATGGCGTTGGTGGAGTCGCAGACCATGGCCAGCACGCCTTCGTCGCCCAGGGCGCGCAGGGCGGCTTCGTCGGTGGGGGGGCCGACGAGGGGTTCGGCGTCGAGCTTCCAGTCGCCGGTGTGCAGGACCAGGCCGGCCGGGGTGCGGATGGCCAGCGCCTGGGATTCCGGGATGGAATGGGCCATGCGGATGAATTGCAGGTCGAAGGGGGCGAGGCGGAAGCGGGCGCCGGGCTGGATGACGGTGATTTTCACGTCCTGGAGCAGGCGGGCTTCGCCCAGTTTGCGGCGCAGGACGGAGGCGGCGAAGGGGGTGGCGTAGATCGGGCAGCGGAGTTGCGGCCAGAGCCATGCGACGGCGCCGATGTGGTCCTCGTGGGCGTGGGTGATGACCAGGCCGACCAGTTGGTCGCGGCGTTCGGCGATGTATGTGGGGTCGGGGACCATGATGTCGACTTCGGGGTTTTCCGAGCCGCCGAAGCCCATGCCGCAATCGACGGCGAGCCACTTGCCGCCGCTGCGGTAGAGGTTGAGGTTCATGCCGATTTCGCCCGTTCCGCCGAGGGGCAGAAAGGCCAGGTCAGTGTTTGCGGCGTCCATGCGAATCTTTCAGGTCAAGAGGTCAAACAAGTATCGCCCCCCGGATGGAGGGCCAGAGTCCGCGATCGGCAAAAGCCGACCATGAATGTCGTGGGCCGCCGGTGGCGTGCGTTCAGTCGCTTTCCGCCAGCCGGGGTCGTTCCCGGCCTAATATGGGGGCAGGATTGCGCGCTGCCAACAGGCGAAGGCCTTCCAGGGTGAGATCGGGGTCGATGGTCTGGATCACGGTGGTGCCTTCGGCCAGCAGGGGGGCGAGGCCGCCGGTGGCCAGGACCTTGAGGCCGCCGCCGTATTCGGCCTGGATGCGGGCGACGAGCCCTTCGATCATGCCGACATAGCCCCAGTAGATGCCGGATTGCATGGCAGGTACCGTGGAGCGGCCGATCACCGCTTGGGGCCGGCCGATGCCGATGCGCGGCAGGCGGGCGGCAGCGCGGTGCAGGGCCTCGATGGACAGGTTTATGCCTGGGGCGATGACGCCGCCGAGATAGGCGCCGTCGTGGTCCAGCACGTCGAATGTGGTGGCGGTGCCGAAATCGATGACCACGGCGGGGCCGCCATAGGTTTGGTGGCAGGCCAGGGTGTTGAGCAGGCGGTCGGCGCCGACCTCGTCGGGGTTGGGGATTTTTATTTCGAAGCCCCAGTCGAGGGTGGCGTTGGCGACTAGGGGCTCGACCTCGAACCAGTCGCGGCATAGGCGACGCAGGTCGTAGAGGGCGGCGGGGACGACGGTGCCGATCACCGCGGCGCTGACCTGGTCGCGCTTGAGACCGGCCTGGGTCAGCAAGGTGAGTAGCCAGACGGCGTATTCGTCCGAGGTGCGCTGGGCGTTGGTCGAGATGCGCCAGCGGCCGACCCAGTGGTGGCCGTCGTGGATCGCCATCACGGTGTTGGTGTTGCCTGCGTCGACGACCAAAAGCATGGGACAGGCTCCTAAGGGAAGGAAGGCTGGGCTCTGCCCAGACCCGCCAGGGGCCAAGCCCCTGGACCTTATAATTTAAGGGTCCAGGGGGCTTGGCCCCTTGGCGGGTCTGGGCGGA
>JANXSA010000645.1 GCA_025352915.1 Rhodospirillales bacterium
CCCGCCCAGAACGCCGCCGCCAACCCCGCCCGCCAGCCGCGCCACCGGCGCCGGCGCCGAACCCGCGCGCGCCGCCGCCGCGCCGTCGCGCTAGGCGATGTTCGACAGCAAGCAAGAATCTTCTTTTTCTGGAGAAAAAGAAGCAAAAAGACTTTCACCCATTCGCCCCCCGCTCAACATGCGTCGCCTAAACGGACAAAAGTTTTTTGGTTCTTTTTTCCAAAAAAGAACTTCTTTTTCCCTATGATCGCCGCCCCCCCAATCCGCCACCGCGCTCTCATCGCCGGCTGCGCGATGATGGCCACGATGATGACGGTGCTCGACAGCACCATCTCGATCGTGGCGCTGCCGTACATGCAGGGCAGCCTGAACACCACGCTCGACCAGACCACCTGGGTGCTGACCAGCTACATCATCGCCTCGGCCATCATGACCGCGCCCGCCGGCTGGCTCGCCCAGCGCTTCGGCCGCAAGAACGTCTTCATCGTCTGCATCACCTGCTTCACCGCCTGCTCGATGCTCAGCGGTGCTGCCCAGTCGCTGGAGCAGATGGTGCTGTTCCGCGTGCTCCAGGGCATGACCGGCGCCGCCCTGGTGCCCCTGAGCCAGGCCACCATGCTCGACATCTTCCCCTTCGAACAGCGCGCCCAGGCCATGGCCATCTTCGGCATCGGCGTGATGGTCGGCCCGATCATGGGCCCCACCCTGGGCGGCCTGCTGACCGACGCGCTGTCGTGGCGCTGGGTGTTCTACGTCAACCTGCCCTTCGGCGTGATCGCGGTCACCGGGCTGGCGCTGTTCATGCCGAAGACCCCGATGAAGCCCGATTTGCGCTTCGACTGGACCGGCTTCGCCGCACTCGCCATGGCCATCGGCATGCTCCAGCTGATGCTCGACCGCGGCCAGACCGAGGACTGGTTCGCCTCGGGCGAGATCATCGCCAAGGCGGTCCTCGCCGGCCTCGGCTTCTATCTCTTCCTGGTCCACATGTTCACCGCCGAGCGCCCGTTCATCCCGCCGGCGATGTTCCGCGACCGCAACTTCACCGGCGGCCTGGTGATGATGCTGTTCACCATGGCGATCCTGCTCTCCAGCTCCGCCCTGCTGGCGCCATATCTCCAGCGCCTGTCGGGCTACTCGGTCGCCGATACCGGCCTGCTCCTGGCTCCGCGCGGCATGGGAACGGTCTGCGCCATGCTGATCGCAGGCAAGCTCGGCACCCGCCTCGACCAGCGCTACATGATCGGCTTCGGCCTGCTGCTGCTCGGCTGGGCCCTGCGCGACATGAGCACCTGGACCCCTGATGTCCAGCTGCCGACCCTGATCACCGGCATGGTGATCCAAGGCTTCTGCATGGGCTGCATCTTCAATCCGCTGACCGTGCTGGCCTTCGCCACCCTGCCGGCGCAGTTCCGCGGCGATGCCACCTCCCTGCAGGCACTCGCCCGCAACATCGGCGGCGCCGCCGGGATCTCCGTCACCTCCTTCATGCTGGTCCAGGGCGCCCAGGTCTCCCATAACGGCCTCACCGCCATGGTCACGCCCTATAGCCGGCCGCTGTACGAAGACCCGCGCGCCGCCACGCTGCTCGACCCCGCCACCCGCCAGGGTGCCGCCCGGCTGAACGCGGCCGTCGCGCGCGAGGCGCTGATCATCAGCTACAACAACGACTTCCGTCTGCTCAGCTACCTCACCTTCCCCTCGATCGCGATGCTCCTGCTGCTCCGCCGCGCGCCGCGCGCAATACCCAACGGCCGAAGCTGATGCCGCGCATGCGCCGCAAGGCCGACCTGCCCAGCAAGCCCTGCGCCGCCTGCAACCGCCCTTTCGCCTGGCGCCGCAAATGGGCGCGCGACTGGGACGCGGTAAAATACTGCTCCGACGCCTGCCGCCGGCTTGCCCGCGGCGGCGCAATTGCCGCACCCTCCGCCGACGACTCCGGGAGAACACGCTGATGGCCGTCAACCGCAAGAAAATCCTGCTGCCCACCGAGATGGCCCGCGCCGGCTGGGCCGTGCTCGACGGCCGCGACGACCTCGAAGCCATCCCCTTCGGCCCGGACATGCCGACCGAAACCTTCCACGAACACCTCGCCACCGCCAGCGGCGTCGCCCTCTGGGGCCGTCCTTTCCCCGCCGCCACCATCGCCGCCGCCCCGCATCTCGAAGTCGTCAGCCGCATCGGCGTGGGTTACGACGCGGTCGACGTCCCCGCCCTGTCCGCCCGCTTCATTCCGCTGTTCATCGCCGGCACCGCCAATTCCGTCAGCGTCGCCGAACAGGCGCTGTTCTTCATGTTCCACCTCGCCCGCAACGGCACCGCCCAGGACCGCGTCGTCCGCGACGGCAACTGGGGGGCCAAATACGCCCACAAGCTGTTCGACCTCTACGCCAAGACCCTGCTCGTCATCGGCTTCGGCCGCATCGGCACCCGCCTCGCCGCCCGCTGCCGCGCGCTTGAAATGGACGTCCACGTCCATGACCCCTTCGTGCCCGAGGACATGATCCGCGCCCGTGGCTGCACCCCCGCCCCGGTCCTCGACGCCGCCCTGGCAAAAGCCGATTTCGTCAGCATCCACTGCCCGAAAAAGCCCGACACCATCGGCCTCATCAACGCCGCACGGCTGGCAAAAATGAAGCCCACCGCCTTCCTGGTGAACACCGCGCGCGGCGGCATCATCGACGAGCCCGCGCTTTACACTGCCCTATCCACCCGAAAACTCGCCGGCGCCGGGCTGGACGTTTTCGAAACCGAGCCCGCCCCCCAGAACCCGCTTTTCACCCTGCCAAACGTCATCCTCGCCCCGCACATGGCCGGCGTCACCCAGGAAGCGCTGGACCGCATGGCCGTCGCCTGCGTCCGAAACCTCCTCAGCGCCATCGACGGCAAGCCCGAGACCGAGAACGTCGTCAACAAGGACGTGCTCAAGTGACCGACGGAACTCTTTACATCGGCACCAAACGCTACTCCTCCTGGTCCCTGCGCGGCTGGCTCCCGGTCAGGCTCGCCGGCCTCAACGTCACCGAAACCGTCATCCCCCTCGCCGGCGGCGTCACCCCCGGCGTCAAGTCCATCAGCCCCGGCGGCACCGTCCCCTACCTCGAACACAACGGCGCCAGGATCTGGGAAAGCCTCGCCATCGCCGAATACTGCGCCGAAATCTTCCCCGCCCCCCCGTCTGGCCCATTGTGGCCCGCCGACCGCATCGCCCGCGCCCACGCCCGCGCCATCGCCGGCGAGATGCACGCCGGCTTCCGCGAACTGCGCATGGCCATGCCGATGAGCCTGTTCCGCCCCGCCACCGGCACCTGCCTCACCCAGGGCGCCGCCGCCGACATCGCCCGCATCCAGTCCCTCTGGGCTGACACGCGCGCCCAATACGGCCAATCCGGCCCCTACCTGTTCGGCGCCACCTTCACCAACGCCGACGCCATGTACGCCCCCGTCGTCGCCCGCCTGCTGACCTACCGCCCGCCTTTGACCACCGAAGCCCAAGCCTATTGCGACGCCATCCGCGCCCACCCCCTGATCGACCAGTGGTACGCCGAAGCCGCCAGCGAACCCGCCGCATGGCACCTGGAAAAATACGAATCCGCCCCATGAGTACAACCGGCCTCGACCACGTCGGCGTCGCCGTCCCCGACCTCGACACTGCCGCGGCCGAATGGCAGGCCCTCGGCTTCACCGTCCAACCCCTCGCCCCCCACACCTCGGACGGCAAACCCACCGGCACGAATGTTCAGCGCGTGCCAACCGGCACGGGCAACCGCAACATCATGCTGCGCCAGGGCTACATCGAACTCCTCGCCACCATCGACCCCGCCCGCCCCAGCGCCACAATCGCCCGCTTCCTCGCCCACCATCCGGGCATCCACGTCCTCACCCTGGCCACCGACGACGAGGAAGCCGCCCTTGCCCGCCTCACCCGCGCCAACTTCTCCGCCACCATCACCCGCTCCAGCCGCCCCGCCGACCCCGCACACCCAACGGGTCCGCAAGCCGAATTCGCCCGCATCCCCCTCACCGACGCCGACCCCCGCCTGCAACTCCTCCGCCACCTCACCCCCAACCTCGTCTGGCAGCCCCACTTCCTCACCCACCCCAACCGCGCGCGCGCCTTACGCGAAGTCATCATCGCCGCCGACGCCCCCTTCGCCGCCCGCCTTGCCCGCGCCGCCGGCCTGCCCATCCACCCCGACCCCGCCGGCGGCTACGCCCTGCGCCTGCCCAAGCAACAGACCATCCGCATCCTCCCCCCCGAATCCGCCACCCGCCTCCTCCCCGGCGCCACCATCCCCAGCCTGCCCGCCATCCTCGGCCTGGTCATCCAAACCGAAGGCACCCCCGCCCCCGCCATCAGCCACGCCAGCGGCGTCACGATCCTGTTCACTGCCTAGCGTCCGGCCGGCCACCTCCCTATGGTGCCGGCAATCCCCGGAGTTACCCCGCATGCGCCTACCCGCCCCCTCCCGCCGCGTCTGGGCGCTCTGCGCCGTCCTGATCGCCGCCCCCCTGGCCACTTTCGCCGCCGAACTCGCCGGCCACCGCGCCCTCTACACCCTCACCCTGGAAACCGCCCGCGGCGACATCATCGGCGCCAGCGGCACCATGGGCTTCGAAGTCATCGACGCCTGCGACGCCTGGGCCGTCCGCCAGCGCCTGGCCATCACCGTGACCAGCCGCGACGGCACCGACATCGACCTCACCTCCGACTACACCACCTGGGAAAGCAAGGACGGCCTCAAACTCCGCTTCCGCATGCGCCAGTCCACCGAGGATGCCATCGTCACCGACCTGGCCGGCACCGCCACAATCGAACGCACCGGCGGCCCCGGCCGCGCCACCTACACCCAGCCCATCGACACCACCAAGGACCTCCCCGCCGGCACCATGTTCCCCACCGCCCACACCGAAGCCCTCCTCGCCGCCGCCCGCGCCAACACCCGCTTCCTCGCCGTCCCCCTGTTCGACGGCACCAGCGCCGACGGTGTCCAAGACAGCACCGTGGCCATCGCC
>JANXSA010000672.1 GCA_025352915.1 Rhodospirillales bacterium
CGTCAGCGCCCGGCCCAAATGGATAAAGTCTTTTTGCTTCTTTTTCTTCAGAAAAAGAAGACTCTTCCTACCCGCCGACCAAATGATTCGCCCACTGCCCGCGCAGCGCCAGCTTCTGCACCTTCCCGGTCGCGGTATGCGGAAGCTCCGTGACCACCACGACATCGTCGGGGATCCACCACTTCGCCACCTTGCCGTCGTAGAACGCCAGCAGCCCCGCCTTGTCGATCTCCCGCCCCTCGTGCGCCACCACGATCAACAGCGGCCGCTCGTCCCATTTCTCATGCCGCGCCGCGATGATCGCCGCCTCGGCCACATCGGGGTGCGACATCGCCAGGTTCTCAAGCTGGATCGAGCTGATCCACTCCCCCCCCGACTTGATCACATCCTTCGACCGGTCAGTGATTTCCATGTAGCCATCAGCATCGATCGTCGCCACATCCCCGGTGGCGAACCAGCCATCCGCCGTCAGCGCATCGCCCGCGGTGCCGCCGAAATACGAGCTGCAAACCCAATAGCCCTTCGACTGCAAATGCCCTGACGTCCCATCGCCCCACGGCAGTTCGCGCCCCTCGTCATCGACAATCCGCATATCCACACCATAGATACTGCGCCCCTGCGTCAGTTGCAGCCGCATCTTCTCCTCGCCGGCCAGATGCATATTGGACGGCTTCGGCGTGTTGAATGTCCCCAGCGGCGACAGCTCCGACATGCCCCAGGCATGGTCGATGCGGATGCCATATTCCGTGTCGAACGCCTCGAACAACATGCGCGGACAGGCCGAGCCGCCAATCACAAAGCTCTTGACCGTGTGCAGCCGCTCGCCGCTCGCCCGCAAATGGTTCAGCAACCCCAGCCAGATCGTCGGCACCCCCGCCGACAGCGTCACCTTCTCGTCGTTCATCAGCGCGGTGAGGCTGGCGCCGTCCATATGCCGCCCCGGCAGGATGATCGAGGCCCCAACCATCGGCGCGCTATACGGCGTGCCCCAGGCATTCACATGGAACATCGGCACCACCGGCAACACCCGGTCCGACGCGCGCAGCCCGATGACATCGGCCATGTTGCTGGCAAACGCATGCAGCACCGTCGAACGATGGCTGTACAGCACCCCCTTCGGCTTGCCGGTCGTCCCAGAGGTATAGCAAAGTGCCGCCGCGGTATTCTCGTCGAACACTGGCCAGGCATAGTCCTCGTCCGCCGCCGCCATCAGCTCCTCATAGCACAGCAGCTCCATCCCCTCCGGCAGCGCGATATCCGGCATGTGCGCGCGCTCGGTCATGAACACCACGGCGCGCAAATTCGCCCGCACCGCCGACGCCACCGCGGCAATCAACGGCGCAAAACTGGTGTCCAGGAACAGCACCACGTCCTCGGCATGATTCATGATGTAGATGAGGTCGGCCGGCGCCAGCCGCGGATTGATGGTGTGACAGATCGCCCCCATCCCCGAGATGCCGTAGTACAGCTCGAAATGGCGAAACCCGTTCCACGCGATGGTCGCTACACGTTCGCCCTGCTTCACCCCCAGCCGCTGCAACACCCGCGCCATCCGCCGGCAGCGCGGCTCGACCGCGCGATAGGTCGTGCGATGCATCGGCCCCTCGACGGTCTTGGAAACAATCTCGCCGGCCGGGTGATGACGCGCCGCATGACACAAGATGGAACTGATCAGCAGCGGTTGGTCCTGCATCAGGCCGAGCATGTGCGCGTCTCCCGTCATTGCGGCGATTCCGCCATCGACGGGCAATCTACCGCCGCGCCGTATGCGCGCCAACAGGATTTGGTGGTTCCGCACGATAGGCCAAAAGCAAGGCTGGGCGCTGCCCAGACCCGCCAAGGGGCCAAGCCCCCTGGACCCTTATCATTCAAGGTCCAGGGGCTTGGCACGTCGCGCGAAGGCGCGCTCCGGACCAAGCGGGTCTGGGCAGAGCCCAGCCTTGCTTCCCTATACCGTCACCCGTGCTGAGCGATAAAGCTCTTGATCCGCGGCGCCACGTCGCTGTTGAAGCGCCGCCCATTGAACAGCCCGTAATGCCCAACCCCGGGCTGCTCCCAATGCGCATGCTTCTCTGCGGCCAGGTTATGCGCCAGCTTGTGCGCCGCCTGGGTCTGGCCAATGCCCGAGATATCGTCGCGCTCGCCCTCCACAGTCAGCAGCGCCGTCCGGGTAATCGCCGCCGGCGCCACCAATTCGCCGCGATGATCGAACATCCCGCGCGGCAAATGATGCTCCTGGAACACCTTCTCGATCGTCTGCAAATAATACTCGGCCGGCAAATCCATCACCGCGCGATACTCGTCATAGAAAGCACGCTTGGACGCCAACGGCTCGCCGTCGCCTTCCACCAGGTGCTGGAACATCTGCCAATGCGCTTCCACATGCTTGTCCAGGTTCATCGCCATAAACCCCGCAAGCTGCAGAAACCCCGGATAGACCTGGCGCATGAAACCCATATTGCCAAACGGCACCCGGTGGATGACGTTGCGGCGGAACCAGTCGAGATTACGGCTCTTGGCAAAGGCATTGACCGCCGTCGGCCCCTCGCGCGTGTCGATCGGCCCGCCGATCAGCGTCATGCTGCGCGGTGCCAGATGCGGCGCATCGGCATTCATCAGCGACACCGCCGCCAGCACCGGAACCGCCGGCTGGCACACCGCGATCACGTGGCAATCCGGCCCCAAATGGGTGATAAACGCGGTCACATCGTCGACATAGTCGTCCAGGCTGAAATCCGGCCCGATCACCGGCATGTCGCGCGCATCGCGCCAATCGGTGATGTACACATCATGGTCCGGCAGAAACGCCTGCACCGTGCCGCGCAGCAGCGTGGCGTAATGCCCCGACATCGGCGCCACCAGCAGCACCACCCGATCCCCCGGCCGCGACGCATCGCGCCGGAAATGCAACAGGTCGCACCACGGGCGGCGGAACACCACCTCCTCATGCACCGCGACCTCAGCCCCGTCGATCACCGTGGTCGGCAGCGCAAAGGCCGGCTTGCCAAACGCCCGCGTCGAATGTTCAAAACTGTCCAGCGCCGCGCTCGAAATGCGCCCCAACGGCGTATTGCGCAGCGGGTTGAACGGCAGGTCCAACAGCGACAATGCCCCGGTGGCGGCCATCCGCATGGGGCCCATCGCGACCCGCTGCATTTCGTACACGTGATAGAGCATTCGACCTCGTCGGTGTTCGCGTGCTGGCCCCACCCGGACGGAAGCCCGGTGCCTCGCTGGCATGCCTCGATACCCTGTTCTGTACCAGCGCATCCCGGCGTATCATCGCCGTCAACGCTGGCCGCCATGGCGTGGGTTCGCCGGCGAAGTCCGCCCCTTGCTGGGGTATCCGATATTCCATAAGAACGGATGAAGCTACAAGCCGCTGCCGCCGCGCGCTGAATTCACGGCTGATGCGCGTGAAACACGCGGCCCAAACCGCTGACAACGTCCAGAGGAACAGCCCCCATGACCGATGTCTACATCGTATCTGGCGTTCGCACCGCCGTCGGCACCTTCGGCGGCGCGCTGAAGGATATCACTCCCTCGGCCCTGGTCGCCGCTGTTACCAAGGAAGCGGTCGCCCGCAGCAAGGTCGACCCGGCCCAGATCGGTCTCGCCGTCTTCGGCCAGATCATCCACACCGAGCCGCGCGACATGTACATCTCGCGCATCGCGGTGATCGAAGCCGGCCTGCCGCAGGAAATCCCCGCCACCACCGTCAACCGCCTCTGCGGCAGCGGCCTCCAGGCCATCCTCACCGCCGCCAACGCCATCAAGGCCGGTGACTGCGACATCGCCATCGCCGGCGGCGTCGAAAACATGAGCCGCGCCCCGTACCACGTCGCCGCCGCCCGCTGGGGCCAGAAGATGGGCGACACCACCATGAAAGACACCCTGGACGGCGCGCTCAACGACCCGTTCCACCGCATCCTGATGGGCGTCACCGCGGAAAACCTCGCCGCCTCGCACAACATCACCCGCGAGCAACAGGACGCCCTCGCCCTCGAAAGCCATCGCCGTGCCAGCCAGGCCACCCGCGAAGGCCGCTTCCGCGACCAGATC
>JANXSA010000699.1 GCA_025352915.1 Rhodospirillales bacterium
CCTCCCACAGATATCCGCAGCCGTCGCCGCCGGCGCCCTGTTCGCCTTCGCCACCAGCTTCGACGAGCTGATCGTCGCCCTGTTCATCGCCGGCCCCGAACAATTCACCCTGCCGCGCCAGATGCTCGCCGGCCTGCGCGAATTCCTCAGCCCGACGATCACCGCCGCCGCCGTCCTGCTGACCCTGGTGTCCCTGCTCCTCCTGGCCCTGCACCAGGCGCTCCTGGTCCGCCGACCGGAAAAGTAAGCCGCGGCGCCCCCCCCGGCAGGCAATCCGGCCGCAACTCATAGGCCTGCTCATCCAGCCGCAAATTCGGATTATAAAACGGATCACCCGCCGCGATCAGCGCGGCATACCGCGCGCGGAACAACGCGGTATCCGGCGGATGCAGCCACTGCCCGGTCATCTTCCGCGTGCGGGACTCATGATGATACAGCACCGTCTGCCCATCCTGCAAAATCCGATACCCCAACCCCCGCAGCCGCAAACACAGATCGGTATCGTTGAACCCGATCGGCAACCCCTCATCAAACCCACCCACCTGCTCGAACACCGCGCGCCGCATCACCATGCACGCCGCCGTCACCGCCGAAACCTCGCGCAGCGCCGTCAACTGTCCATCATACCCCGCCACCCGCCGCCCATCCGCGCAATACGCCCGCACATAGGCATGTGCATGCGTCGCCGACCCGTCATACCCCAGCACCACCCCCGCGTGCTGAACCCGCTTGTCGCCATACAGCAACAGCGCCCCCACCGCCCCAACATCCGCCCGCACCGCCAACCCGCGCATCCGCTCCAGCCAACCGGCTTCAATCGCCTCAGTGTCGTTGTTCAAGAAAAGCAGCGTCTCCGCCTCACCGCCATGCCGCGCCACCGCCAAATTGTTCATCCGCGAAAAATCAAACGCCCCCTCATACGGCATCACCGTCACCAACCCGGACACCGCCCGCAGATACGCCCGCGTCTCCGCCTCGTCCGACTCATGATCGACCACCACGATATCGAGCGGCACCTCCCCGCGCGTGCGAAACAAAGACTCCAGGCAGCGCCGCAACAGCCCCGCCTGGTTGCGCGTCGGCACAACCACCAGCGTCCGCCCGCTCGCCGCCGGCCACCTGATCACGATCCCGCCGGGCGGGCGCGACACCGCGGCCCCTGGGGCCACGCGCTCCGCGAAGCGATACGCCGCCATCACCTCGGCGCTTGAATGCCCCGCCACCTCGTCCGGCGTGCGATGCAGCACGCGCGGAATATGCGCCACCGCGTGGTCCTCCGCCAACCGCATGATCATCGCCCCGGCCGCGCCCCAACCGGCCGAGCGCCGCACCGCAAACGCCCCGCCAGTATCAGGATTGCTGCAAAACCCATCCGCCGAGAACGCCGGCCGGCACACCAGATCAACCGCCCCGCCATCATGCACCTGCGCAAAATCCCACAGGAACACCGCCGCCCGCCGATCCCCCGCCGCGCGCAACAAATGCCAAATGGCGTCGCGCTCCAGCACCACCCGCCCCTGGTCGTCGCGCCCAGTCACCACCAGCACCAGATCGTACCGCGCCGCCGTCATCGGATCGCTGTCCATCGGCAACGCCCGGATGCGCCGGTCCGCCGGCAAATCCACCCCCCCCAGCACCAGCAACTCCCACCGGTCGCACAACTGCCCCCGCAACGACGCCACCAACCCCGCCAGCCCCCCCCGGTCGCGCGCCACCACGCTTACCCCCCGCCCCCGCGTCCGATGCCGCATCATCCGCCGCAGCCGCGCCAGCACCCCCGGCGCCACCCCATCCCACCGCCCCAGAAACCGCCCCAGACTCGCCGGATCCCCCGCCACCACCGGCGACCCCTGCACCACCGCCCCGCCTACTGCATTGCACAGCGTCATCTCAACCCTTTTCAGCGCCCCCGCATGCGCCGAGAGATCAATCACAAACCCGCAATTCCCATCCCCCAACCCGGCATCGCGCACATCCCCGCGAAACAGATCAGCCACCGCCTCGCCAACCACCCGCCCCCCAGCCACCGCCCGCACCACCACCCGCCGCCCAGGCGCCGCCCGATCGCGCACCCACCCGCGCGCCACATGACGCGTCACAGCCTCGACAAATCCCTCCAGCACCGACATCCCGCCAACCTAGCGGGCTCGGCCCTTAGCAAGGAAGGCCTTCTTTTTGTGAACAAAAAGAAGCAAAAAAACTTCATCCACAAGGCCGCTACCCCAACGGCAAAGCCACCTCCGACAACGCCAGCGCATCGGTAAACCCATACTGCGCCGTCGCAATCCGCGGAACCGCCTTCGGCTTCAACAAATACTGCGTCAACAGCGACATCCGGTCCCCCTTATCAATCCGCGTCCACCCCTGCTCGGTGTGAAAATACATATGCCGATACGGCGCCACCGCCTCGGCAATCGCCAGCGCCCCGCGCAACCGCGCCACCTGGTTCAAATACTCGTCCGCCCCCCGCACGATATTGAACGGATGAAACGACAAATGCACAAACGGCCGATGCCGCGCCAACAGCGCCGCGATCGCCGGCACCACCTCATACTCCGCCCCCTCGATATCAATCTTCAGCAACGTCTCGTCACACAACCCAACCTCCTCCAGCACCCCCGCCGCCGCCCGCACCGCCACCACCGCCTCCTCCCGCCCGCGCAGCACCGCCCCGCGCTGCACCGTCTGGAACAGGCTCGACCCCGAATCCGCCCGCGCCTTGCCATACAACGGCAGCCGCGCATCCCGCGCCCCCACCGCGTACCGATGCAGCCGCACCCGCCCCGCCAGAAGCGGATTCACCGTCAGGTTCGCCTCCAACAGCGCCCCATTGCCCGGGCTCGGCTCAAACACCTCCACCTCCACCCCCTGCGCCGCCGCATACAGCGCGGTAAACCCCAGGAAACCGCCAAAATCCACCATCCGCCGGCACTCCGGCAGCACCGCGTCGAAGAACTGCAACGTGCCTTCCTCAAACCCGCTGGTGAATTCCCCCGCCGCCGCCCGCCCCGCCGGCGTATCCGCGACATTGAACCGCACCCCACGCGGCGCGATCGAAAACGCCGCCAACACGGGCGGAGCCTCGGCAAAAGTGATCGACATGGGCAGGCACCTCCTGCGGATGATAGCCCGCAGCATGGACCCGATAAGTTAACGACCTATTGAATTGCGGCTTGAAATCCCGAAACGCCGGAAGGCCGAAGTCTTCTTTTTGTGAACAAAAAGAAGCAAAAAAACTTCATCCATAAAAAAGACCCCCTCTCCCCTTGCTAAGGGATGCACAGATCGTCCTAATCGTTTGACCGGCTCGGCTTGGCTGTGATTCGCTCATTGTACAGCGTGCGAGGGGCGGGATCATGG
>JANXSA010000713.1 GCA_025352915.1 Rhodospirillales bacterium
CCTACGGCCTCCGTTCGTACCGTCACCGGACGCTGCATCGATCTGTCTCGGGAGCATGGGCATGACTCAGATGATCCTTCCGCACCCTCAAGTCTAAATTCCCGGGGGGTAGATGTCTCATCTTCATTGGCACGGAGGGCAGCCCCTTGAAGCCCGGCGCCCCCCCATTTTCGACGTATCCGTCCGGTGAGCCACGTCTTGCCGGGATGAATCGGGGGCGGCACTTATGGATGATCGTACGAGCGTCCGTATGAACGTCGGTAAGGGCTAGCGCGATGGAGATCATCACGGGGGTTGAGCGCCGGCGGCGGTGGCGATCCGAGGATAAGCTTCGGATTGTGGCGGAGGCCGCGCGGCCTGGCGCCTGCTTCGCCGAGGTGGCGCGGCAGCATGATGTGAGCCGTGCCTTGCTGTGGACGTGGCGTCGCCAGTTCCGGGAGGGAATGCGGCGCTGGCGCGCGATCCGCATGCCGGCGACCTCTACGTGTTCCGCGGCAAGCGGGGCGACCTGATCAAGATGCCCTGGCACGACGGGCTCGGAATGTCGCTTTATGCCAAGCGGCTGGAACGCGGGCGCTTCGTTTGGCCATCGCCGGCCGACGGGGTGGTGCCGGTCACCGCGGCGCAGCTTGGCTACATCCTGGAGGGAATCGGCTGGCGGCAGCCGCAGCGCACCTGGCGGCCCGAGATGGCGGGCTGAGCGGCACATTCGCAGTACACAAGCCCGGCGCGATGTGGTTGAATCGGGTCATGCCAGTCGCCGCCGACATGCTGCCTGACGACATCGATGCACTCCGTGCGGCGCTGGCGGTCGAGCGGGCGGCGCGCCGTGAGGCGGAAGCCCGGGCGTCTGGTGCCGAGGCGATGGTGGCGCACCTGAAGCTGCTGATCGCCAAGCGCACCTGGCTTGCCGATGTGCTCGCCAGGATCGGCGATCACAAGGCCTCGCGTCTGGACGCGCTGCTGCCATGGAAATGAAAACCCGCACCCACGAGGCCGCAGCATGAGACCGTCGACACTGTCACCGGCCGACAAAGCCGCCATTGGCATCACCTGCCAGGAATTTATCGACACTGTCCTGAGACCGCGCTTCCTGCCGACCATCACGCCGACACCGTTCAACTATCCGATCGACATCCAGGGAAAATGGCACGGGGCCAAATACCGCTTCCTACAGCGTTACCGCTCAGGCTTTAGCAATAATGGCGGCGAGGAATTCGATGCGCCCTTCGTCAGAATCGACTGGATCAGGCCAGATCGGTTCGATGTTCAATGGCACCGGCATACCGGCCAGTGGTTCCGCGTCTACCAGGATCTACCGCTCAAGGCAGCACTCGACGCCATCATCAGCAGCGAATTCCTCCATCCACTCTGAACCTGACGGCCATCACCGGAAGGATACTTTTCGACCCAGTTCAGCGCATGCGTAGTGGCTGACACACCCCAGAGCGTGGCGGCGTCAGGGGTGCCGCGAGATCGATGGCAGCAGCCGAGCCGCGGTTTGCGCCATGCAGCACGTAGGCAGCCCCGGCGTTCGGCGTCGCGGCGCCCGGGGGGCGCAACACTCGGGCCGTCAGCGTCCAGCGCGGCAATGGCCAGATCATCGAAGCCGTCGCCAGCGATGTCGCCAGCCCGACCCACCGAGCAGCCCGCGATATCGCCGGCCGCGACGCCGTACAGCACGAAACCACCCGCCCCCCCCCCGCGATGGTGGCCAGGTTGACCGGCGCGTCGAACGGCGCTGCGCTGCCGAACAGAACATAGGCGGCGCCCGCGTCGAACGGCTGTTTCCAGGACCATCGGCGTTCGGTGCGCCGATCACCAGGTCGTCGATGCCATCGCCGTTGACATCGCCAGCGCCGGATACCGCGCGTCCCGCAGCATCGCCGGCCGCCTCACCAATGATGGCAAAGCCGACGAACCCCGTGCCGATGGCGGAGAAATCAAAGCCGCCGGCGTGCCGGTCTGCCTGGCCGAACGCGACATAGGCCCGTCCGGCATGCAGCCCGCCCCCCCAGCCCGTCGGAGTGCCGCGCCGAACGGGACATCATCAGTATCCCCGCACTTTCCAACGCCGATGCCGCCATGAAAACCAGGCGCGCGCGCCGTCCGCATCCCGGCTGTCGGCCGATCGAACCAGGTCGCGCCGGATGCGGCGCCGCTGCGATCGCTCTGCACCCCATGCACCACCGCGCCGCCCGTTGGAATCTGTCGCCGCTGCCGCACGGTTGCCCTCAAAATCGGCACAGGACGAGTATTCCCGGCCATAATCATGTCGTCAAACGGTCAAAGAAATGAGCAATGCGGCGGCCCAATGGCGCCGCCAACCCCAACGTGCCACGCTGACGCCATCACACGGGGAGATGACAACCATGCGCGACCCAAATGCTCTGGTCAGCACCGCACAACTCGCCACCATGCTCGCCGACCCCACACTCCGCCTCTATGACTGCACCACCACCACCGTCCCCCCGCCCGCCGGCAGCGACGTCCCCTACATCGCCGTCCCCGGCCGCGAAGCCTTCGAGACCGCCCACATCCCCGGCGCCAGCTACCTCGACATCCAGGGCGAGTTCGCCGCCCGTGACACCAAATTCCTCTTCATGATGGCCCCCGCCGCCCAGATGGCCGAAGCCTTCGGCCGCCACGGCGTCGGCCCCGGAACGAAAGTCGTGCTCTACAACCGCGGCAACATGTGGATGTCCACCCGCTTCTGGTGGATGCTCCGCGCCCTCGGCTTCGACGCCGCCGTGCTCGATGGCGGCTTCGACAAATGGCAGGCCGAAGCCCGCCCCACCGAAGCCGGCCCGCCCCGCAGCTACCCGAAAACCACCTTCACCCCCGCCCCGCGCCCCGGCATGTTCGTCGGCCGCGATGACGTCCGCGCAGCCCTGCACCAACCCGGCACCGTCATCGTCAACGCCCTCGGCGATGATCTCCACCGCGGCGCCGGCCCCAGCCGATACGGCCGCCCCGGCCGCATCCCCGGCAGCGTCCAGGTCTCCGCCGCCACCCTCATCAACCCCGCCACCAAAGGCTTCACCACCGTCGAAGACGCCCGCGCCAAATTCGAAGCCAAAGGCGTCACGCCGGACCAGCACATCATCTGCTACTGCGGCGGCGGCATCTCAACCACCATCGACCTCTTCCTGCTGCACCAGCTCGGCTACGACGACATAACGCTGTACGATGCCTCGATGGGCGAATGGGCCCGCGATCCCGAACTCCCGATCGAAACCGGCTGACAGCAAAAGCAAGGCAAGCCTTCTTTTTGTGAACAAAAAGAAGCAAAAAAACTTTATTAATAAGAATTTTATCTTTCTTCGCGCTGAGACGGGGGGGGGCGCTTCCCGCCCCGTCATCAACTCACTTGAACGCCCGCGGCCCTGCCACACCTGACCCCACCAACCCCGTCATTGCGAGCCCTTGCGAAGCAATCCACGCTTCCTTCTGACCACGCCACACGCAGCCAAAATAACGGTCATCCTTACCCCCCGGTCATCCTGAGCAGAGCGAAGGACCCACGCTTCTCCGGCCACCCGGTCACCTAAAAAATCCCCATACCCAAAAAATTTTCCTTGCTTCATCGGGATTAGTTAGTTATTATGCACCCCAATGTCACTGCAACCAACCCCTTCGCTGGCCGACGAGATCGCCAGCCTGTGCTCCACGGCCCCTTCGGGGGCCGGCCGGAGAATCACGTCCAAATCCTTGGAAGCCCTGATCGCCGCCATCTTCGCCCGCATCTTCGCCCGCCTGGACCAGATGCTCCGCCTCTGGCAATCCGGCACCCTCCCCGCGCCGCCCCAACACGCCATCAATCCGCACCCGCAGAAATCACCGGCAGGCCAACCCGCCCGCGCGCTCGCGGCCTCCCCCCGCCGCCAAACCCTCCCGCATGCGCCAACGCAATCGGATGCGCCAACGCGATCGCATGCGATAGCAACGCCAGTGCGGCAGCAAAGCGTTTCGCTTCTTTCTGCCTCGCTGCCTCTTTGTGAAATTTTCTCGGCTGCTTGCGATATTTGCCGCGCCACGGCCGCCACACGCGATTCCCGCGCGCGCAACCGACCTGCCCCCGATTTTTTGTTTTTTCGACCCCGCCGCGAATCCGCCCCGCCGCGCCCTAATCGTTCCGTTTACAAAACAATAAGCCTACCGCCGCACCAGCCACTTCTTGGCAATCCGGCATCCCACCGTAAACGCCGGGTTGAACACGTTGCCCACGTCGTACCGCACCACCTGCCCCATCACATGGCTCGCCGCCCTTGCGTCCAGCCCATAATCCTCGCCCAGCCAACGCATCATCTCGGTCGTCGCATGCTGCAACGCCTGGTCCAGCGGCCGCGCATTGCCGACGGTAAAGATATCCTCCGCCGTCTCCCCGCGCGGCCAGGTGATGCGCCGCTTCAACACCTGGAACGTCACCTCCATCTCGAACGACGTCTCGATCCCCGTCCCGACAATCTCGCCATCGCCCTGGCAGGCATGACCATCGCCGAGATAAAACAGCGCCCCCGGCACGGCGACCGGAAACCACGCCGTCGTCCCCGGCCGGAACAGCCGGTAATCCATGTTCCCGCCATTCTGCGCGCTCGTCGCCGTCGACAATGCCTGCCCGCCGGCCGGCGCCACCCCGAAACACCCGATCATCGGCTCCAGCGCCGGCACGAATCCCTCCAACCCCTTCGGCGGATCGGCCAACTGAACCGTCCCGGCATTGCGATCGATCCGCCACACCGACCGCTCATTGACCCCCCGCTCCATGATCGCCGCGGGATCGAGCACCGTGAAAGCCAGCGGCGAATACGTCCACCCGGTCCCCCGGCTCGGCGTCAACCGGTCGATCCGCACCGCCAGCGTATCGCCGGGCTCCGCACCTTCGACGAAAAACGGCCCGGTCATCGGATTCGGCCCCGCCGAGACCCTGACCTCCTGTGCGTCAAGCCCGGACGCATCGATCGTATCGGTGATCACAGTATCGCCATCCGCCACCCGAAGGCACGGCTCGGCAGTGCCGATGACGTTGTAGTACCGGCTAGGATGAAAATGATGCGTTGCCATCTAGACTCCCCCAAACACATACGGATCCAGCGACGCCTGCGCCGCCACGCGCAGCTCATGCCATTTCCGCGGCCCGCCGTAATACGCCAAGCTCCCCGGCTCGGCGTTACCGTCACCATTGTAGTACGACAGACAGTCGCGCAACGGACTGGTCAGAATGTCCGCCTCGCGGCAATGCGCGGCATAGGCCTCCTCGGGCGCCGTCTTGGTATCGACAACCCCGGCCCCGCGCTCCCGCATCGTGCTGAGCAACCACACGACATAGTCGGTATGCCCCTCGATGCCGCGGGTGAAGTTGAACTGCCCGCCGCCCCCTTGCGGACCCGACATGATGAACAGATTTGGAAACCCCTGGCTATGCAAGCCGAGAAACGTCCGAACCCCGCCCTCGGCCCACTTGTCGCGCAGGGTCCGGCCGTCCCGCCCGGTGACCATGTTGAATGTCCCGGTCGCCATCCACTGAAACCCCGTCGCATAGATCATCACATCGACCGGATACTCGACCCCGTCATGCACCACCCCCCGCGCATTGATCTCCGCCACCCCCCCAGGTGCGGTATCGACCAGATGCACATGCGGCAGGTTGAAGCTCGGCAGGTATTCGTCATGAAACGTCGGCCGCTTGCAGCCATACGGATAATACGGCTTCAACGCCTCGGCGGTCTTCGGGTCGCGCACAATCGCATCCACCCGCGCCCGGATCTGTTCCATCAGCCGAAAATTGCTGCGCAGTTGCGCCTGGATCATCTCCTCCGGCGCCAGCGGCTTGTCGAACTGCCGCTTCGGCCTGAGCTCAGCCACCTTGCCCGACAGGAAATCGTCATTGCCCTGCAACGCCGTCCGGCCGGAAGAGATGGTGGCCAGCCGCTCGCGCCGTGCCTTGGCCCAGCCGGGCTCATGCGACCACGCCTCGATCTCCTCCGGCGTGGTGGCGCGCTGGTCGCGCACGTCGATCGTCGACGGCGTGCGCTGGAACACGAACAGTTCCTTCACGATCTTGGCGATTTCCGGCACCACCTGCACCGCCGTCGCCCCGGTGCCGATGATGCCAACCCGCTTGCCGGCCAGGTCCACCGTGTAGTCCCAGCGCGAGGTATGAAACGCCTCGCCGGCGAAATTCTCCATGCCCTTGATGCGGGCAAGCTTCGGCGTGGTCAGGATGCCGTTGGCCAACACCACGAACCGCGCCCGCATCCGGTCACCGCGATCGGTGGCAACCAGCCAGCGCCCGGTCGCCTCGTCCCAGGTGGTCTGCTCGACCGTGGTGTGGAACAGGCAGCGGTCGTACAGCCCGGTCTTCTCCGCCATCAGCTGGCAGTATTCCAAAATCTCGAAGCCCGAGGCGAACTTCATCTTCGGGAAGTAGCCCATCTCCTCCAGCAGCGGCAAATAGGAGTAGGATTCCACATCACAGGCAATGCCGGGATAGCGGTTCCAGTACCACGTCCCCCCGACATCGCCGCCCTTCTCGCAGATGCGGACATCGTTGAACCCGGCGGCGCGCAGCTTGTACCAAAGCAACAAGGCGGCAAACCCGGCGCCGATCACCAACACCTCGCATTCATCATCCAGCGCCGGCCGCTCGACCGGCGGCGCGGAGTAGACATCGGCGAGATACTTGGCGAATTCACCTTCCATCGGCATGTAATCGGCGGCCCCGCGCCGGGCATCGGAAAACGCCTGATACTTCGCCCGCTCCTCGGCGGTGTAGCTCGCCCCCAGCGGCGCATCCGGCAGCGTTTTCAGCGCCACATCGGTGACCGGGGAATAGCCCTTGCCGGTGATCTTCTCGGTGGCCTTGGCGGCACGGGTGTTGAACAGCTTCTGGCCAGTGGCCTCGTCGATACGAATGGCAGGCATCATGTGTGTCGGTCTTTCAGAGATCGGCCATGGTGGCGAGCATGGCATCGCGGGCGGCGAAATCGCCCGGAGCGTGCAGCGGGCGGATACAGACATGGGTGGCGCCGGCGTCAAAATGGGCGCGGATCTTCCGCTTGACGTCCTCCACCGTACCCCAGCTGATCAGCGCGTCAACGAGGCGATCGGAGCCGCCATTCTCCAGCTCGGCCGGCGCGAAGTCCAGGCGCTGGAAATGGCTGATGTAGTTGGGCAGCGCCAGGTGCAGCGCCAACTCGCCCCGCCCGACCGCGCGGGCGTGATCGGCATCGGTGGTGAAGAGGAATTTCTGCGCCACCGCCAGGTGCTTGCCCCCCGCTACGGAAGCGGCGGCCATGGCGGCCGCGGCCAGCCGGGTGTGCTCCGGCGTGGTGTTGACCGGCAGCGCCCCCTGGCTACGGGCGAAGGCGAGCTTCATCATCACCGGCCCGAGGGCGGCCAGCATCACCGGCCAGTTTTCGGCACCCGGCTCTTCCCCGTACAACTGGTCGAGATAGGCCTTCATCGCCGGCACCGGGCGGTCATAGCCGTGGCCGCGTGCCTGGACCATCGAGGCATGGCTGACGCCGAGGCCGAGAATGAAGCGGTCGCCGTACATCGCGTTGAGGCCGAGCATCCCCCGCCGGGCGGTGAAGGCGTCGCGGGCATAGGTGCTGGCGATCGAACTGCCGATGGTCAGCGTGGTCGAGTTGGCGAGCATGAACGCCGCACTGGACAGCGCCTCGTAGCCGACCGCCTCGGGATACCAAAGCGCGCAATAGCCGAGATCCTCGGCCGTGCGCAGCAGCCGGGCAAGCTCGGGCGGCGTCAGCCGGTCATTCGGATTCCAGACACCCAACCGCCCCAGCTTCATTGTTCATTCCCTCGTGACGGACGGCAACCTAAAGCCTGTGGGGCATTGCGCAACCGGCCATCAGGTTGGCCGAAACGCCGCTGCCTTGTCGAATCCGGCCAAGAGCAGGGCATAGCGGTCCTCGATCATCGTCCGCATCTCGGGATGGGTGAAGATATACAGATCACGGTCGCGGATGCCCTGGAGCACCCGGGCGGCCACCTCGGTCGGCGGGATACCGTGGTCGATCCTGATCCGGGTGCCTTCGGCCAGGGCACGGCCCTCGCGACTGTTCGGCGGTGGTGGCGGCACGTCAGACGGCGCGTTGCGGCGGCTGTCGTAGAACGCGGTGTTAACCGAGCCCGGGCACAGCACGCTGACCCCGATCGCCGTCTCGGCCAACTCGCTGGCCAGCGCCTCGGACAAGCTCACCACCGCCGCCTTGCTGGCGCAGTACGGCCCCATGCCGCGAAACCCGTTCATCCCGGCCATGCTGCCGGTGTTGACGATGTGGCACTCCCCGCCATGCTCTTTCATATGCGGCACGAATTCCGACAGGCCGTGGATCACCCCCATCAGGTTCACCCCCATCAGCCACTCCCAGGCCGGCGGCGGCACGGTGTCGATCCGCCCGCCAGTGCCGACGCCGGCGTTGTTGCACAGCACATGAACCGGGCCGAATGCGGCAATGGCGGCGTCACGCGCGGCGATCACCGAAGCACGATCGGAGACATCGCACGCCACGCCGCGAATCCTGTCGCCGAAACGCGCCAGCCCGGCCACGGCACGGTCGCGGGCGGTGGCCTCGATATCGGCCAGGGCCACGTTCATGCCCTGGTCGAGAAAGGCTTCGACCATCGCCAAGCCAATGCCGCTGGCGCCGCCGGTGACGAAGGCAGTCTTGCCGGTGAAGTCCTGCATGCCGGTCATTCCCCATTTTCCCGCAGTTTGGTTGGGACAGGAGAAAAGGCAAGCAAGCCTCCGGCGGCAAGGGGCCGAGGGCCCCTTGACCCCCATTTATACGTGCGGCTGATGAGGGAGGTCTGGTGAAAGGTCATGGGGTCAAGGGGCCGCCGGCCCCTTGCCGCCGGAGGCTTGCTTACGCTGCCAGCGGCTCACGGGCGTCGCCCAGCAGGAACTCGACCTCATCGACTTCGAGGCCGGCGATATCGCCTTCGTTGCTGAGCGCGATATTGGCGAGATCGGTTTTGCGCTGTTGCAGGGCGACGATGCGGTCTTCGACGGTGTCGGCGGCGATGAGTTTATAGACGAACACCGACTTGGTCTGGCCGATGCGGTGGGCGCGGTCGGAGGCCTGGTCTTCGGCGGCCGGGTTCCACCAGGGGTCGTAGTGGATCACCGTGTCCGCCGAGATCAGGTTCAGCCCGCGGCCGCCGGCTTTCAGGCTGATCAGGAACAGCGGCACCTCGCCGGCCTCGAAGCTGCGGACGGGCTCGGCGCGGTCGCGCGTGTCCCCGCGCAGTTCGACGTAGCGCAGGCCGGCTTCGTCCAGGCGCGGCTTGATCAGGTCCAGCATCGAGGTGAACTGGGAGAACAGCAGGATGCGCCGGCCCTCGGGGATCATTTCGGCGACCATGTCCATCAGCTCGTCGAGCTTGCTGGAGGTCTCGACCAGGCGGGCGGAGGCGAGCTTGACCAGCCGCGGGTCGCAGCAGACCTGGCGGAGTTTCAAAAGCGCGTCGAGCACGACGATGCGGCTCTGCGCGGTGGTCAGGCCGGTGATGCGTTCGCGCACCTGGTCGTAAAGGGTGCCGCGGATGGTCTCGTAGAGTTCGCGCTGTTCCGGGGCGAGGTTGATGCGGCGCAGGATGGTGTGGCGCGGCGGCAGGTCGGTGGCGACTTCGGATTTGGTCCGGCGCAGCAGGAAGGGGCGGATGCGGCGGATCAGCTGGACCCGGCGGACGGCGTCGTTGTTCTTCTCGATGGGGGTGCGGAAGCGCTTGGTGAAGTGCTTGCGGTCGCCGAGCAGGCCGGGCATCAGGAAGGCGAATTCGGACCAGAGTTCCTGGAGGTTGTTTTCGATCGGGGTGCCGGACAGGCAGAGCCGGTGGCGGGTGTCGAGCTGGCAGACCGCTTTGGTGGCCTTGGCGTCGGGGCTTTTGATGACCTGGGCCTCGTCCAGGACCACGAGGTGCCAGGGCAGTTTTTTCATCGCCTCGATATCGCGCGCCAGCACGGTGTAGGTGGTGATGACCACGTGGACGCCGTCGAGTTCGGCGCGGCGGGCGTGGCGGTCCAGGCCGTGCAGCACGGCGACGCGCAGGACGGGGGCGAATTTGGTGAGTTCGGCGGTCCAGTTGCTGACCAGGCTGGTCGGCACGACGATCAGCACCGGGCGATCGAGCCGGCCCTCTTCGTGTTCGATGACGATATGGGCGATGGTCTGGGCGGTCTTGCCCAGGCCCATGTCGTCGGCCAGGAAGCCGCCCATGTCATTCGCGCGCAGGTGCTGGAGCCAGTCGACGCCGTGCTGCTGGTATGGCCGCAGCACCGCGGTGAAGGCGGCCGGGACGGTGACGGGGGGAATGTCGGGCTGCTCGCGCAGGCGGGCGCAATAGGCGGCGATGGCCTCGGCGCTGTCCCAGCTGGTGGTCAGCAGGTCTTCGAGGTCGAGCACGGCGTCGGCCTCGGCCTCGGGCAGGACAAGGCCGCCATCGGCGGTGCGCTGGGCGGATTCCAGCAGGTCCGACATCACCGCGAGCAGGCGGCGCATGCGTTCGGCCGGGAGCTTGAGGATGCGGCCGTCATCCAGGCTGGTGATGACCTCGCCGTCGACAATCTGCGCCGCGTCGATGCCGCCGCGGTCGAGCAGGCGGGTCAGGATGGGCAGCAGGGGCACGCGCATGCCGTCGATCTCGATGCCGAAATCCAGCGCGAAGCTGCCGAGTTCGGCGTCGGCGATGCGCATGTCGACCTCGCCGACCGACTGCACGATGCGCGGGCCGAAGCTGCGGTCGATCAGGCTGCGCCAGCCGAGCGCCTGGAGGACGGGGACGCGATCGGTGGTGAAGGCCTGCCAGCGCTCGGCGGCGTCGCGGCCGCGGAACACCAGGACCGTGCGGCCTTTGGCGGTGGCGCCCTCGGCGATGCGCATCTGGCTGAAGCCGTCCTGGTGCAGGGTGGCCAGGGCGGCGGCCTCGGCGGCGCGGTCTCGGCGGATGAAGCTCTGGACGCCGGCTGAATTGCCAGGGGGGCCGTCGCCGGGGCGCTGGACGCGAACGAACTGGCGCTCGTCATCGGCGGGGGTCAGGACACCTTCGTAGTCGAAATCGACCGCGAGCGCGTCGGTGAGGACCATGTTGCCGAACTCATCCGGCGCGTTGAACTGGCGCAGTTGCAGCACCGGGGTGGCGGCGACCTCGTGGATGATCGGCTCGGCGGCGCGGGCCAGCACCGGTTCGGCGCGGCGGCGGGGCGGGGCGGCGGCGGCGCGCGGGGTTGGGCGGG
>JANXSA010000734.1 GCA_025352915.1 Rhodospirillales bacterium
ACGATCTTGTCGTGCGCCCAGCGCGCGCGGTACGCCTCTTCCCAGGCGCGGCTCTCGGTGGTGGTTTCGCCGTGGCCATTGGCGAAGGTGCCGGCGTATTTGCGGAAGTAGGTCAGGCGATCGAGGAAATGGCTCATGATGCGCTCCGGCTTTGTCGTGATTCGCCGCGCTGCGGCGGGCTCAGCAAGGGTTCGCGGCGCCGCTTCGGGCATAGAGCCACCAGTTCAGCGCAACATTGAGGGCGAAGAAGACAGCAAGACCCTGGAACACCACATCAGCACTGCCGAAGGCGCCAAAAGCCCAGCCGAACAACAGGCCAAGGATGAACGGGCCATAGGCCGCCAGTGCCGCGGTAAATCCGATCACCCCGCCGGCCTGGCGCGGCGGGAAAATCATCGGCATTTGCTTGAACGTGGAGGCGTTGCCGACACCGGCGAAGAAGAACAGCCCAAGCATCGCGGCGACGAAGACCGAAAAGCTGCTCATGTCCGACGGGTGGGTGGTGAACGGCACCGCGATCGCACACGCCACCATGCCGATGCCGGCCACCTGCGTCACCCGGGCACCACCCAGCTTGTCGCAGACCGGGCCAGCGAGAACGCGTGCCACGCTGCCGACCAGCGGGCCATAGAAGGCATAGGTCAATGCATCTGGCGCGCCCGGCAACCCGCCATAGATCTGTTTGATCAACAGCGGAAACGTCGCCGCCAACCCGCTGAAGGCGCCAAAGGTCATGATGTACAGGCTGGTCATCACCCAGGTATGCGGGTTGCCGAAGATGTCCAGCTGCTGGCGGAAATTCGCCACGATCGGCACGCTCTTCAGCGACACCCACGCCCACAGCGCGAACACCGCCACCAGCGGGACATAGACCATCGTGGCATTCTGTAGCCACACGCTGGACTTTACCGCACCCCGCGTCATTGTCTGGGCCTCGCCGCCGATACTGCCGACCAGCGCGAAGCCGATGATCCAGGGCGTGATGAACTGCACCACGCTGACGCCGAAATTGCCGATGCCGGCCTGGATCGCCAGCGCCGTGCCCTGCAGCCGCTTGGGGAAGAACAGGCTGGTCGATGGCATGAACGACGAGAAAATGCCGCCGCCCAGCCCGGCCATCGCCGCCAGCACCATCAGCACCCAGTACGGCGTTGCCGGGTCCTGCACCGCATAGTACCAGCCTATCAGCGGCAGCAGCAGCGAAGCGGTGGAAACCGCAACCACCGTGCGCGTGCCATATAGCGGCACCAGGAACATGTGCCCCAGCCGGAGCGTGCCGCCGGCCAGCCCCGGCATCGCCGCCAGCCAGAACAATTGGCCTGTGGTCAGCTGAAATCCGACCTGCGGCAGACGCACCACCAGGGCGCTAACCACGAACCAGGTGATGAAGCCCATGGTCAGGCTGGCCGTGGTCACCACCAGCGTCCTCCACGCCCGCGCCTTGCCCTGTTGCTCCCAGAACGCGGTGTCCTCGGGCTCCCAGCGTTGCAGCCAGACGCTGCCGGTCCGGCCGGCGATCGGCGCGGGGATGGTTGTGTTGCCGCTCATTGCCGTCACTCCGCAGGGGTGGCGGCGCGCGCATTCGCGGCCGCGTTGGCGCGGTTCGGGCGCGCTGCATCGCGCAGCGCCTCCGCCTCGGGAAGATCCTTGGGTCCGGCGAGTTCGGGATGCGCGGTATGCTCCATGGTGCGGATGGCAAAATGCATCCACGCCAGGCTGAAGCCGGAGATCAGGAACAGCAGCATGAAGCAGCTGGTCCACACGCCGATCAGGTCATTGAGCGCGCCGAACGCCATCGGCAGCACGAACCCGCCCAGCCCGCCGATCAGTCCGACAACGCCACCCACCGAGCCAACGCGCCCTGGGTAATAGACCGGGATGTGCTTATAGACCGCGGCCTTGCCCAGGCTCATGAAGAAGCCCAGCGCCATGGTCAGCAAGGTGAATGGCACAAAGCCGATGGCGATCTCGAATTCGATCGGCCCGCGCGCGCCGGTGACCACATACTTCGTCGCGGGATAGCTGAGCAGGAAGGTGCACACCACCGAACCCCAGAAGGTCCAGTACATCACCCGCCGCGCGCCCAGCTTGTCCGACAGCGTGCCGCCCAGGATGCGAAACAGCGAGCCCGGGATGGAGTACGCCGCCCCCAGCAGACCCGCAGTCACAATGTCCAGGCCATAGACGCCGACGTAATAACGCGGCAGCCACAAAGCCAGCGCCACGAAGCCGCCAAAGACGAAGAAGTAGTAAACGCTGAAGCGCCATACCTGCGCGTTGGCCAGCGGCGCCATCATCGCCATGAACGGCTCGGGCTTCACCCCGGCGGCGCGGCGGGCGGCAAGATCGGGATCGTCCTTGGCCAGCACGAAGAACAGCACCGCCATCACCACCAGCGCCACCGCCCAGATCTGCGCCACCGCCTGCCAGCCCAGCGCCACCATCACCACCGGCGCGAGAAACTTGGTGACCGCCGCGCCAACATTGCCGGCGCCGAAAATCCCCAGCGCCGTGCCCTGCTTTTCCTTCGGATACCATTTCGACACATAGGCGATGCCGACCGCGAACGACCCGCCGGCCATGCCCACGCCAAGTGCTGCCAACAGGAACGTCGTATAGTCGTAGGCGTAGGACAGCATCCACGTCGCCGCGGCGGCGATCAGCATCACCAGCGTATAGACAATCCGCCCGCCGAACTGATCCGTCCAAACCCCAAGCACCAGCCGCACCAGGCTGCCGGTCAGGATCGGCGTGCCCACCAGCAGGCCGAATTGAAAATCAGTGAGGCCAAGGTCCTTCTTGATCTGCACCCCCAGGATCGAAAAAATCGTCCAGGCGGCAAAGCAGACGGTGAAGGCAATGGTCGAAAGCCACAGCGCCCGCGCCTGCTGGGCCGGTTCGACCGGCACCGTCGTGATCGTTGGCATGCTCCGCTCCATGTCGTCGGTTTGCGCAGGCATTCAGCGCGGCGGGGCAGTGGGTGTAGTTGATGCAGATCAATGGATCGCCGGCGAATTGGCGTAATTTTGCAATTCCCTAATCCAGATAAGGGAGCCGTTGACCGTTGCCAGAGTTCCCGTTGATACAAATCAAGCGCATCACGGGCCCGCCCAGTTCCGCCCGCGGAAGGATCGTTCGATGACCCCGACGAATCGCCATGCCGCCCAGATTGAACACTGGCCGTTTTTCCAAACCGCCGGTGCCACCGTCATTACAGAGCTGCTTGCTGCCAGCTTCACCCAGCTGCTGCCGCGCAACGCCGTCCTGTTCGAACAGGGCGAGGAGCCGCAAGTCCTGCACCTGTTGCTGGAAGGCCGGATCGGCCTTCAGGCGAGGGCCGAGGCCGGCACCCGCACCATTGTGGAAATCTTCGGCCCCGGTGAAATCGTGCTGCTGCCCGCCGTCGTGCTGTCCCTGCCCTATCTCGCCTCGGCGGTGGTGCTGACCGAGGCGCGGGTCACCATGATCCCGGCCCAACTGTTCCGCGACACCCTCGCCCGCTCGCTGCCGCTGGCCCACGCCACCGCCGAGCTGCTCGCCCGCCACTGGCGGCTGATGGTTGACCAGGTGGTGGACCTCAAGCTGCGCGACGCCGAACAGCGCGTCGCCCGCTTCGTCGGCCGCCGCGTGTCCGAGGAGGAGGGGGCGGCAAACGTGATCCTGAGCGAATCGCGCAGCGCCATCGCCGCCCGCCTGGGCATGACGCCCGAAACCCTCTCGCGCGCGCTGGCGGCGCTGGAGGCCAAGGGCAAGCTGCGCCGCACGCCGGATGGCGCCACCATCGCGGACCGCACGGCGTTGGGTTTTTGACGAGCGGGTAAGCCGTGTGGGAAATTGGCGGATGGAGACGGGCCGGGATCGAAGAGTCTCCGCCGATTATACCAACCCTGGCATGGTCGGACTCATTTTAGGCTTCCCCGACACGGGCGTGATCGGATTCGCTGCCTCTGGTCTTGGAGGAACGCTCGGTATGCCTGCTGGTTTAAAGGTGGCGCGCCTGGATCACAAGGCGTTTGAACTGCGTTCTCGCGCGGCGAAGAGTCGCGACGTGGGGCAGGTTCACCGGGTCCTGGCGCTGGCGATGATCCTGGAGGGGGTATCGCGCGGATCGCGCGGCGGCACAGAACGGGATGGACCGTCAGACGCTGCGCGATTGGGTGATCCGCTACAACGAGTTGGGGATCGCGGGTCTGCTGTCGCGCTACGGCGGCAGGCGCAAGGCGGTGCTGAGCGAGGCACAGATTGCGGAGCTTCTTGCCCTGGTGGTCAAGGGTCCGGACCCTGAGCGCGACCGGGTGGTACGCTGGCGCTGCGTGGACCTGCGCGACGAGGTCGAGCGCCGCTTTGAGGTGCGCGTGCACGAGAACACGATCGGCGCCTGGCTTCGGCAGATGAAGCTGACGCGGTTGCAGCCGCGGCCTTTCCACCCGCGCAAGAGAGGTGGCTCGGTTTCTCGCTACAGCGTTTCGGTTCCGTTAGGTGGATCGCCTGCCGGTTGATACGCACGGCCAGGACCCGTCGGCTGAACCAATCCACCACCGCCGCCAAGTAAACAAAGCCGCGCGCCATGGCGATGTAGGTGATGTCCATCGCCCAGACCTGGTTCGGCCGATCCACCACCAGCCCGCGCAGCAGATACGGATAGATCTGCAGCATCCGGCTGCCCG
>JANXSA010000737.1 GCA_025352915.1 Rhodospirillales bacterium
ACGTCGTCGATCACGGCATCGATCAGGTTCGCCCCCGCCGGCGCCTCGCCCACCACCGGCGCCAACTTCTCCGGCCGCAACACCAACAGATACGCCCCATCCGCCCCCGGCGGCGCGGCAAGCGAAAGCGGAGCGTCTTTCCACCGCGCCACCCCACCCGAAACGGTAACCGGCAGGAAGGCGGAATCGCCGATGAAGTCGGCAACAAAATGGCTCGCCGGCTGCTCATACAAGGCGCGCGGCGTGTCGATCTGCTGGATGCGGCCATGGTCGATCACCGCGATCCGATCGGACATGGTCAACGCCTCGCGCTGGTCATGGGTGACATAGATCACCGTCATCCCCAGCCGCTCATGCAGCCGCCGGATCTCGATCTGCATCTGCTCGCGCAGCTTCTTGTCCAGCGCCGAAAGCGGCTCGTCCATCAGCAGGATACCGGGCTCGAACACAATCGCCCTGGCCAACGCCACACGCTGCCGCTGGCCACCGGACAACTGGTCCACCCGGCGCTCGCCGAACGCGTCCATCTGCACCAGGTCAAGCGCCCGCTTAACCCGCGCCGTCCGCTCAGCCCCGCCGACCCCACGCAGCTTCAGCGGAAAGCCAATATTCTCGGCCACGTCCATGTGCGGGAACAACGCATAGCTCTGGAACACCACGCCGAGGTTACGCTTGTGCGGCGGCGTGCGGATCATTTCGACGCTGCCAAACGTCAGGCTGCCCGAATCCGGCCGGGTGAAGCCGGCCATGATCATCAACAGCGTGGTCTTGCCGGAGCCCGACGGGCCCAGCAGGGTGACGAACTCCCCGCTGGCCACATCAAGGTCGACCGCATCAAGCGCCGCGGTGCGGCCGTAGCGCTTGGTCAACCCCCGGACGGCAATCGGCAGCGCCGCCGGGTTCGCGGTGGTCATCGGTTCAGCGTTGCAGGAACGCGTCCATTCGCTCGGTCAGCTTGGGCAAATGCTCGCGCCAGAAATCGAAGTTCATCATCGTCTGCTTGGCGGCATTGGCCGGCGCGGAGTTGATCTCGGCGGCCTGCGCCGGGGTGATCTTGCCGGTGTCGAAGGCTTTCGAGGTGATCGGGCCATAGTTGATGTATTTCGGGATATCCGCCTGGATGACCGGATCAACCATCAGCGCGATCACCTTCTGCGCCAAGGCGAGGTTCTTCGCCCCCTTTGGGATCACCAGGCAATCGGCGTTCAGGATGCCCTGGTTATAAGTGGTCATCGCCTTGGCGCCGTCCTTGATCGCCGCCGAGGCGCGGCCGTTCCAGATCGCCACCATATCGGCCTCGCCGTCCTTCAGCAGCTGCGCCGACTGCGCGCCCGAGGCCCACCAGGCCACGACATGCGGCTTGATCCGCTCCAGGCTGCGGATCGCCCGGTCGACGTCGAGCGGATACAGCTTGTCCAGCGGCACGCCATCAGCCATCAGCGCGATTTCCATCGTCTCGCCGGCGCCGCGCGACAGCGAGCGGGTGCCGGGGAACTTCTTCACATCCCAGAAATCGGCCCAGCTCTGCGGCCCGTTCTGACCGTATTTGTCGGTGTTCCAGGCAATGATGGTCGAGTAGTAGATCACCCCGATCCAGTCCTTGTGGACCATGGCTTTGTCGATCCCTTCCGTCTTGATGACGGAATAGTCGAGCGGCTCGAACAGGCCCTCGGCGGCCCCGCGGGCGCAACTGGCGGCGCCGAGATCGGCGACGTCCCACTTGACCGCATTGGCCCGCACCTGGGCGCGCACATCGGCGATGCCGGTCAGGGTGTCTTCCTTGATGACGATGCCGAGCAACTTCTCGATCGGGTCGAGCTGGGCCTTGCGTTGGGCGGCCTGGTAGGCGCCGCCGAAGGAGGCGAAGGTGATGACCTGTTGCGCCGCCGCTTGCCCGACCAGGGGGCCGGCGAGCAACAGCGCGGCACCAGCGATGCCGGCGCGGAGGGCGAGTTTCATTGCCTTTGGATCCCTGTTCGGTTGCTTGTTCTGCCTCGGCGCCATCTTCGACGGGTTTGCCTGCCCGAGCCAAGCGAAATTCCACCGCTGGACCCGATCGGCGGCGACGGGCACGATGGTGGCATCCCGTGCTGGAGATTCGCGTGGCCACTTTCCGTCTGCCCCTGCCGCCCAGCCTGTATGCCGAAACCGCCCGCCCGCCGGCCGACACCCCGCCGCTCGATGGCGACAAGACCGTTTCGGTGGCCGTCATCGGCGGCGGTTTCACCGGCCTGTCCGCTGCCCTGCATCTGGCCGAACAGGGCACCGATGTCGTGGTGCTGGAAGCACATGAACCCGGCTGGGGCGCCTCGGGCCGCAATGGCGGGCAGATCAATCCCGGGCTGAAGCATGACCCCGACCAGGTGGTGGCGGATTTCGGTCCCGAGCTTGGCGCACGCATGGTCGAGATGTCGTGGAACGCGCCGAATACCGCCTTCGAGATCATCCGCCGCCATCAAATCCAGTGCGACGCCAGTCAAACGGGCACGCTGCGTGCCGCCTGGATGCAGTCCAATGTTGCCGATATCCGCACCGCCTATGAACAGGGCGCCAAGCGCGGCATGCCGGTGGAGTTCATGGATGCCGCGCGGATGCGCGAGGTCACCGGCACCGACCGTTACATTTGCGCATTGCTCGACAAGCGCGGCGGGCACGTCAATCCGCTCGGCTATGCCCGCGGCCTGGCGCAGGCGGCGATCCAGGCCGGCGCCGTGGTGCACGGTGCGACGCCGGCCACGAAACTCTGGCGCGATGGCGGGCGCTGGCACGTTGAGACGCCGACCGGCACCGTGCATGCCGAGCATCTGGTGCTGGGGACCAACGGCTATACCGACGATCTCTGGCCGAAATTGCGCAAGACCGTGGTGCCGGTATTTAGCGGGGTCGTGGCCTCCGAGCCGCTGTCCGACGAGATGGCACGGTCGATCTTCCCGATCCGCTCTTCGCTTTACGAACTCGGCAAGGTCACCACCTATTACCGGCTGGACAAGCAGAACCGGGTATTGATGGGCGGGCGCAGCCAGCAATCGCCGGTCTCCGGGCCGGACGAGCTGGGCTTCCTGCGGCGCTATGCCGTGCGGCTGTGGCCGCAACTCAAGGGCATCGGCTGGACCCATGGCTGGAACGGCCAACTGGCGGTGACCACCGATTCCTACCCGCATATCCACGAGCCCGCCCCGGGGGTGACGGTGTGCCTGGGCTATAACGGCCGCGGCGTGGCGATGGCCAGCGCGATGGGGCCGCAACTCACCAGGCGGGTGCTGGGGGGGAGTGCTGTCGAGATTGACATGCCGATCACCGACCTGAAGCCGGTGCCGTTCCATGGACTATGGCGCACGGCAGTGGCGGCGCGGATTGCGTATGGGCGGATTCGGGATTCGTTGCACATCTAAAGGAAGCGTCTTCTTTTTGTGAACAAAAAGAAGCAAAAAAACTTCATCCATAAGCAAGTGGATAAAAGTTTTTTGGTTCTTTTTTCAAAAAAGAACGCGCTTACTTTCTCAGCAGCCGCAACGCATTCAGCGTCACCAGCACCGTCGCCCCGGTATCGGCCAGGATCGCCGGCCAGAGTCCGGTGATCCCCGCCACCGTGGTGACCAGGAACACCAGTTTGAGCCCCAGGGCGATGACGATGTTCTGGCGGATATTGGCCATCACCCGGCGCGACAGGACGATCATCGCGGCGATGTCGGCGACGCGTCCGTGCAGCACCGCGGCGTCGGCGGTTTCGAGTGCGACATCGGTGCCGCCGCCCATGGCGATGCCGACATCGGCGGCGGCCAAAGCGGGGGCGTCGTTGATGCCGTCGCCCACTTTGGCCACGACAGCGCCGGCGGCCTGCAACTCGCGCACGATGGCGAGCTTGCCGGCGGGGAGGAGGCCAGCGCGGACATCGATGCCGAGGCGCTTGCCCATGGCGGCGGCGGTGGCTTCATTGTCACCGGTCAGCATGATCCGGCCGATCCCGGCGGCGGCCAGCGCGGCGAGGCCGGCTGCGGCGTCAGGGCGCGGGGCATCGCGCAGGGCGATGGCACCGGCCAGGATGCCGTCGGCGATCAGCACGGCGACACTGCGGCCGGTGCTGGACATAGCTCCGATGGTTTCGCGTTCGTCGGCGGAGGCGTCGGCGCGGGCCAGGGCGGCGGCGGGGGAGCCCAGGAACAGCGCCCGGCCTTCGATGGTGCCGACAACGCCCAGGCCGGCGAGAGCGGCTGCGGATTCGGCTCGCGGAATGGCGAGCGAGTCTTCGGCGGCGGAGGCCAGGATGGCGGTGGCCAGCGGGTGGTTCGATCCCGCCTCCAGCCCGGCGGCCAGACGCAGCACCTCGCGCGCCGGCAAGGCGAAGGCGACGATATCGGTCACTTCCGGCCGGCCGCGGGTCAGCGTGCCGGTCTTGTCAAAGGCGACCATGGTGACGTCGCCGAGCCGCTCCAGCACCGCGCCGCCCTTGACCAGCAGGCCGCGCCGTGCGCCGGCGGATAGTCCGGCGGCGATCGCGGCGGGGGTGGAGATCACCAGCGCGCAGGGACAACCGATCAGCAGCAGGGCGAGGCCCTTGTAGATCCAGTTTGCCCAGTCACCGCCGAAGACCAGCGGCGGCACGACGGCTACCAGCAGCGCGACGCCCATCACCGAGGGGGTGTACCAGCGCGCGAAGCGGTCGATCATGCGCTCGGTCGGCGCGCGGCTCTCCTGCGCCTCCTCGACCAGGCGGACGATGCGCGCAATCATGTTGTCGGCGGCGGCGGCGGTGACACGGATGCGCAGGGCGGCGCTGCCGTTGACGGTGCCGGCGAAGACGATGTCGCCGGCGGTCTTGGCGACCGGGACGCTCTCGCCGCTGACCGGGGCTTCGTCCACATCGCTGTCGCCATCGAGCACCGTGCCGTCGGCGGCGATGCGGTCTCCCGGTCGCACCAGGATGGTGTCGCCGACCGCCAGACGGGTGGCGGCGACCTCGTGCAGTGCGTCGCCGCGTTCCAGCCAGGCGGTGCGCGGCACCAGGCCGGCGAGCGACTGGATGCCGGCGCGGGCCCGGCCGGCGGCCACACCTTCGAGCATTTCGCCAACCAGGAACAGCAGCACCACCGAGGCGGCTTCCTCAGCCGCGCCGATCGCGACGGCACCCAGGGCGGCGACGACCATCAAAGTCTCGATCGAGAACGGCGTGCCGGCGCGCGCGGCGCCAAGGGCACGGCGCGCGATCGGCAGCAGGCCGACCAGCATCGCGGCGGTGAAGGCCCAGGGACCGATTTCGGGCGCTACATGCCCGGCCACGAAAGCCGCCGCCAAGGCCACGGCACAGGCGATCACCAGCGTTGGCTTCCGCCCGCGCCACCAGGCGGGCGGCGGCGGTGCGGCTTCGGTGGCTTCATCGGCCAGCGCCACCACCGGTCCGGCGGCGGCCATGGCGGCAAGCCCATAGCCCAGCCTTGTCACCTGGCGCTCGATATCGGCCAGCACGCCATCGGCATCGTGATGCACCACCAGCGTCGCCGCCGAGACCGACACGGACACATCGAGCACGCCCGGCAGGCGGCGCACCGCGGTGTCGATCTTGGCGGCACAGGCGGCGCAGTCCATGCCCTCGACTCGGTAGCGCGTGCGGGTTGCTGCCTCGCTCATGACTGTTTCGTTGCTCCTGCCGTCCGCCTCCGCTCAACCGCGCCGGACACAGTCAGTATAGCGCAAGCCGGACAGATCCGCGCCTGGTCTGCATTGCCAGTGTAGCGCTGGCGGGTACGATGCTGGCTGGAACGCCGCGGCGAGGCAAGCAAGGCCAGGGCTCTGCCCTGGACCCGCTGGGGCCTGAGGCCCCAGACCCCCATCCGTAAGCGTCTTCGGCTGAAGGCGCTCAATGAATCGAGGTCCAGGGGCGAAGCCCCCGCCTTGCTTGCCTCGCTTCAGCCCCCTACCCGAACAGCAGCGCCTGGGCATTGTCGTGCAACAGCCGGCGCAGGTCGGCGTCCGGCAGGGGGAGGGCGCGGGCGGCGGCGACGGTGCGGGCGAGATCGAGCAGCGGGTAGTCCGATGCGAACAGCACTTTTTCGCTGCCGCGTTGGCCATGCCAGCGACCGGCGAGGAACTGCATCAGGGCGGGGGGGTAGGATTTCGGCGACCAGGCCGAGGTGCAGATGTAGAAATTGGCGTGGCGGGCGGCGAGGCGTACCGCCATGTCGGTCCAGGGGTCGCCGATATGGTGGGCGACGATCACCAGGTCAGGAAAAGCCAAGGCGACATCATCAAGATGCGCGGGATCGTTCGGTGCCATCGGCCAGAGCGGGCCGGGCATGCCGACATAGGTGAACAGCTTGAGCCCGAGATCGACGCAGCTTGCATAGAGCGGGTAGTACCAGCGGTCATGCGGCGCGAGCCCCCAGGGCGAGGGCGTGATGTGCACGCCAATCAGGTTCGCATCGCCCTGCAGCGCCTGGATGATCCGCGGGTTGCGCATCAGGTCCCAGTACGAGCCCGGCCCATGCTCTGGCGGCATCACCGTGGCGATCCAGCGCAGCCGCCCGGCCGAGGCGGCACAGAGCCGGGCCAGTTCGGCGTGCAGCGCGTCGAGGGCTTCGAGCGTGGTGGGGTAATAGACCTTGGCGGCGAGGATACCGCGCGAAACGCCGGCGCGGTCCATCTCGGCCAGCACCTGCTCCAGGCTGCGGCGGGGTGGCACGCCGCCGGGCTGGTCCGGGTGGTGGAAGGTGCTCATCACCCGGCGCAGGCGGGCATCGTCGGTCCATGGCACCACATCGGCGCGCGCGACGGCGCCGGCCTCGCCGATCCAGGGGGCGTGCAGGAAGCTGTCGATGATCGGGCCTTCATACATCAAACGGCTCCCGGTTTTGTGCCGCCGAAGATGTCGCGCAGCATCCGGCGCGCGCCGGCCCATTGCTGGGTGAAATAACCGCCGGTGGCCAGTGCCTCCTCGGCGCTGGGATCGCCGGTCTCGACGAATTCGCGCGAGAAATCGGCGGTACGGAAGATCATGTCCCACCACGGCAGCACGGCGCCGTAATTCACACTGATCTCGCCCGCCGCCGTCACCCCGTGATGCGCGCGATGGAAGCGCGGCGACACCAGCAGCCGCTCGCCGAGCCAGCCATAGGATACCCGCGCATTGGCATGGCTCAGGCTTTCGATCAGCCGCAGCAGCAAGACCAACAATGGAAACTGCATCGGCGGCACCCCGATCAGCAGCGCGATCACGGTGAACCAGACAAAGCCGATGATGTCGTCCAGCAAGTGGTTGCGGTCATCCGACCAGAACGTCATCTGGCGTTGCGCATGATGTAGCGCGTGCAGCGAATACCACCAGCGGAACATGTGGCTGAGCCGGTGGCGCCAGTATTCGCCGAAATCGAGGATGATCGCGTAGAGCAGGAAGGTCAGCACCGCCTGGCCGAACAGGACCGGAAAAATCCGCTCCAGCGTCGGCGCCAC
>JANXSA010000740.1 GCA_025352915.1 Rhodospirillales bacterium
CCATGTCGCAAGCTTCCGGCGCGTCCGGGGCGGCGAAGGCGGCATGGGCCAGGGTACGGCCCCAATAGGGCGCGAGGTCGATCAGGTCCTGGCCGTCGGCCCCGAGCCCATGGCACAACACCACCAATTGTTGCGCTGGGCCGGGTTCGCGCGGTCCCCAGCGCGGTCCATCGAGCAGGGTCATGGCGCGGCTCCTGTGTGCTTCCACATTCTACACATCTCGTCGCGTTGCCAGGGAAGGGGGCAGTGGCTAGAGTGTTATCGATCGTAAACATATCGAGGGCCGCCTGTTGAGCATCTTCAACGCGACCGACGTCCTTTACTTCGCCACCGTGACCGAAGCGATCAACGCTTCGTCGTCTGGTGATGTGCTGCAATTGCCGGCCGGGCAGTATGTCGAGGAATTCCCGCTCATCACCCACTCGCTGACCCTGCAAGGGGTGGGCGGGATGGCGTGGCTGAAAACCCCGAACCCGGCGCCGGCGAATGACCGGGCGGTGCTGATGGTGCCGTTCAACGCGGGCGCCGACCTGACCCTGCGCAATATCGAAATTTCCGGCGCGGCGCGGCCGATCTACCAGAACGGCGCCGGCGTGCTGTTCGAGACCGGCAACGGCCATCTCCAGGTGGAAGATTCCTGGTTCCACGACAATGAGAACGGCATGCTGGTGGGCGGCTCGCCGGGGATGACGGTGAACATCCTGCGCTCGGAGTTCGGCCATAACGGCTTGGCGCCGGGGGTTTGGACCGGGCAGTACGGGTTGCCGCATAATCTGTATGTCAACGGGGCCGACTCGCTGAACGTGGCCGACAGCTATTTCCACAGCGTGCAGACGGCGCACGAGCTGAAGTCGCGGGCGCAGCAGACGACGATCACCAATACGCGCTTCGTCGACGGTCCGGACTCGCAGGCGAGTTACAGCATCGATCTGCCGAATGGCGGGCTGGCGGTGCTGTCCGGCAATCAAATCTCCAAGGGGCCGCAATCGCCCAATCGCTATATCGTCCATTACGGCGGCGAGGTGGTGCCGACCTGGCCCGGTTCGTCGCTCGACATCGCCGGCAACATCATCGTCAACCAGCGTGGTGACGGTGCCACCGCGATGTACAACCAATCGCGCGATGGTCCGGGCGGCGTGGCCAATCCGGCGTCGATCACCGGCAACACTTTCTATAACGTGCAGTACGTCGATCAGACAGCGTTCGGGCCGTCACTGCTGACGCTGGCGAACAATACCATGCTGGCTGGGCCTGGGCCGGCGATCTCGAATGCCCATCCGTTCCTGTTCGGCAGTGCCACGGTGGCGGAGCCGGGCACGACGCTGTTGCTGGCCACGGCGATCATTGCCTCGGTGCTGCGCGCGAAAATGGTGTCGTTCCGGCGACGGCGCGCTGCCTGACGCGCCATGGCCGGGACGCTGGTCAGCCGTTTCGCGCCGAGCCCGACCGGGGCGCTGCACCTCGGCCACGCCCATTCGGCGCTGCTGGCCTGGCGGCGGGCACGGGCGGCGGGCGGGCGGTTCCTGTTGCGGCTGGAGGATATCGATACCGCGCGCTGCCGGGCGGAATTTGCCAGCGCGATCCTGGATGACCTGGGCTGGCTGGGGCTGGACTGGGACGGGCCGGTGCGGGTGCAGTCGGCGCATCTGGCCGAGTATGGCGGCGCGCTGGATCGGTTGCGGGGCAGGGGGCTGTTGTATCCGTGTTTCTGCACCCGCGCGGACATCCAGCGCGAACTTGCGGCTTCGGCCGCGGCGCCGCATGGGCCGGAGGGTGCGGCCTATCCCGGCACCTGTCGCGCGTTGTTGGCGGCGGAACGCGATCGCCGGATTGCCGCCGGGACGCCGTATGCGCTGCGCCTGGACATGGCGGTGGCACTTGGCGCGGTTGGGCGGGCGCTGTATTTTCATGACGAGACGGCCGGCAGGGTGACGGCCGACCCCGCGCCGTTCGGCGACGTCGTACTGGCGCGCAAGGACACGCCGGCGAGCTACCATCTGTGCGTGACCCATGATGACGCGGCGCAGGGCGTGACGCTGGTGGTGCGGGGCGTGGACCTGCTGGCGGCGACGCATGTGCATGTGCTGTTGCAGGCGCTGATGGGCTGGCCGACGCCGGCCTATGCCCATCATGGGTTGCTCGCCGATGCCAGCGGACGGCGATTGGCCAAGCGCGACCGGGCGGCGGCGTTGCGCGACCTGCGCGAGGCCGGGCGGAGTCCTGCCGAGGTGCGGGCGCTGGCGGGTTGGCCGGATTGAGCGGGCGGATTCAGTAGCCGGCGGTGCGGTCGACGCGTTCGCGCAATGGCTTGCCGTCGAGGAAGCGGGTCAGGTTGTCGACGAACAGCTTGGCCACGGTGCGATCGCGGTCGGGGTGGCCGCCGCCGATATGCGGCAGGACCATGATGCCTGGCGCGGTCCAGAACGGGTGGGTTGCGGGCAGGGGTTCGGTGCGGAAGACGTCCAGGATGGCGCCGGCGAGGTGGCCGGAGGCGGTGGCGGCAATCAGGTCGGCGTCGATGATCAGGGCGCCGCGGCCGAAATTGAGCAGCCAGGCGCCTTGCTTCATCTGGGCGAGCATGGCGGCGTTGACCGAGTTGTCGGTGGCCGGCGTTGAGGGCAGCAGGAGCAGCAGGTAGTCGGACTGGGCCAGGACTTCGCTGGTCTGTTCCGGGGCGTAGACTTGGGCCACGCCGGGCAGGGCGCCCGGGGTGCGGCGGGTGCCGATCACGCGCATGCCGATGGTGCTGGCCATGCCGGCGAGGTCCTGGCCGATGGCGCCGAGGCCGAGGATGCCCAGGGTCTTGCCGTTCAGGGGCGTGGCCATGCGGCGGGTCCAGGTGGCGGCCTTGTTGTCCTCGACGATGGCGGCGTACGGCTTGGCGATGTGGAACAGGGCGCCGAGGATGTTTTCCGGCATCGATTCGCGATGGGTGCCGCGGGCCGAGGTGAGGACGAGCGCGGGCGGCAGGTCGGGCAGGGCGAGCCAGCCCTCGATGCCGGCGGTCAGGCCCTGGACCCAGCGGAGATTCGTCATGGTTGGCAGCAATCCCGCCGGCGCGGACAGGGCCAGCATGGCGGCGATATTGGCGCGGTGGTCCTGGTTCGGGGTGTCTTTGCGCGAAAGGGTTTCGACCGCCACACGGCTGGACAGGCCGGCGCTGGCGATCGCCTCCAGATAGGCGGCGGGGGTGTCGGTCCACAGCAATACGCGGGTGGGGTCTGGCATGTTCGGGCCTCCTGTCTTGTGCGGCGACCCTATCGCGCGATCGGTGGCGGCGAAAGCACCCGGCCGATTGCATGGCCCGCCAGCACATGTTTGCTGGGGTGGTAAAAGTTTGTGGTGTGACGCCGGATGGTGCTTGCGGCCGGCCGGGGCGACTCCAAGTATCGGTCGCGGCTGCCCGGCGG
>JANXSA010000076.1 GCA_025352915.1 Rhodospirillales bacterium
CTGACCGCGGTGTTCGGGGTGCTGTTCGGGGCGCCGACGCTACGGCTGCGCGGCGACTACCTGGCGATCGTGACGCTGGGGTTCGGCGAGATCGTGCCGATCGTGGCGCGCAACCTGGATACCTACACCGGGGGTGCCGCCGGGCTGAACGGCGTGCAGGCGCCAAAACTGTTCGGCTGGTCGTTCGGGGTGCAGGCCTGGCCGTACTACTATGTCGTGCTGGCGCTGGTGGCGCTGCTGATCTTCGTCTCGCTGCGGCTGCGCGACAGCCGGGTGGGCCGGGCCTGGCGGGCGATCCGCGAGGACGAGACAGCGGCGAGTGCGATGGGCGTCAACCTGGTCAACTACAAGCTGCTGGCGTTTGCCACCGGGGCGGCGTTTGCCGGCGTCACCGGGGTGGTGTTCATCGCCAAGTTGCAGACCGCGACACCGGACATGTTCAACTTCAACGTTTCGGCGATGCTGCTGGTGATGGTGGTGCTGGGCGGCATGGGCAGCGTCTGGGGCGTGGTGCTCGGCGCCTTCCTGTTGCAGATCATGCAGTCCTGGTTCCTGCCGGAGCTGTCGGGCGTGCTGCGCGCGATCGGCGAGGCGGTGGGCTGGGCGTGGCTGGCGCGCATCGAACTGGTGGAGGCGATCCAGCTGATCTTCGGCGTCATCCTGGTGGCGATGATGCTGTACCGCCGCGACGGCCTGATCCCGGCGGTCAAGCGCCAGGCGGCCCTGCACATCACGCAACAGGCAGCGCAGGTGCAGCGCGGCGGCTTTGTCGGGCTGGACCGGATCGGCACGTGGTCCCCCGGCACCGGCAATGCGCTGGAGGTCCGCGGCGTCACGGTGAAGTTTGGCGGGCTGGTGGCGCTGAACAGCGTCGATCTCGTGGTGCCGGCCGGCGGGGTGGTGGCGGTGATCGGGCCGAACGGTTCGGGCAAGTCGACGCTGTTCAACGTCATCACCGGGCTGGTGGCGGCCGATGCCGGCAGCATCACGTTCGAGGGGGTGGAATTGCTGGGGCTGCGGCCCGACCAAGTGCTGGAGCACGGCGTGGCGCGCACCTTCCAGAACATCCGGCTGTTCCCCAACCTGACGGTGCTGGAAAACGTGCTGATCGGCGAGCACGCGCGGCTGACAACGGGACCGATCGCGGCCGTGGCCGGCACGGCAAAGTCGCGGACGGAGGAAGAGGGGGCGCTGAAATGGGCAACCGATATCCTGGCCCTGTTCGGCAACCGGCTGGCGCCGCGCGCCGGGCAGATCGTCAGCGGTCTGTCCTATGCCAACCGGCGCCGGGTGGAGATTGCCCGCGCTTTGGCCTCGCGGCCGCGCATCCTGTTGCTGGACGAGCCGACGGCGGGCATGAACCCGGCGGAGACGCTGGAACTGGCCGAACAGATCAAGAGCCTGCATGAACTCGGCCTGACCATCCTGCTGATCGAACACAAGCTGGATGTGGTGACCCGCCTGGCGCAGAACGTCGTCGTGCTGGACCACGGCGAGAAAATCGCCGAGGGGACGGCCACTGAGGTCCGGCGCAACGAGGAGGTGCTGCGTGCCTATCTCGGCCGTGCGGCGACCGCGGCGGCGGCCAAGGAGAAAACCGATGCGTGACGGTTCGGTGCTGCTCGAATTCAAGGGCGTCAACACCTACTACGGCGATCTGCATGTTTTGAAGAACGTCGACTACACCATCGGGCGCGGCGAGATCGTCTGTCTGCTGGGCGGCAATGCCTCAGGCAAGTCGACCACGATGAAGACCATCATGGGCGTGGTGCGGCCGCAGAGCGGGACGGTCACCTATGACGGCCAGCCGATCGCCGACCTGTCCACCAGCGAGCGGGTGCGCCGTGGTATCGCCCCGGTGCTGGAAGCCCGCCGGCTGTTCCCGCGCATGACCGTCTACGAAAATCTCGAGATTGGTGCTTACACCCGTAAGAAAGGCCCGGAATTCGACGAGGATCTGGAGCGGGTCTATTCGCTGTTCCCGCGCGTCAAGGAGCGCCGCACCCAGCTCGCCGGCACACTGTCGGGCGGCGAGCAGCAGATGGTGGCGATCGGCCGCGCGCTGATGTCCCGCCCCAAGCTGATCTGCATGGACGAGCCGTCGATGGGCCTGTCGCCGCTGTTTGTGGAACAGGTCTTCGACATCATCCAGATGATCAACAAACAGGGTGTAACGATGTTCATGGTCGAGCAGAACGCCGCCATGGCGCTGTCGATCGCGCATCGCGCCTATGTGCTGCAAACCGGCGTGGTGGTGCTGTCGGGCACGGCGGCGGAAATGCAAGCCAACGAGATGATCAAGCAGGCCTATCTCGGG